>JAFASL010000786.1 GCA_019244535.1 Alphaproteobacteria bacterium | reverse complement strand
GCAGCTTCTGGGGCACCGACATCACTCGCATGCCGTGTTCGTGGAAACAGTGCGTGACGATGTTCACTGAAGAGATGCCGTGGCTGACCGGACGCGATCTCGAACTCGTGATGGGCCGCGCGGTCTCCGACTGGCTGGGCTGGAACCTGCCGGGCTGATGAGGGGCTTCGGTCTTGCGATTCTGCTTATAGTTGAATTCGCGAGTGCAGCGGCGGCAGAGGAGCGATCGGCCCTCGATGCGCTCGTGCGTGCTTATCCGCAGCAGCTCGCCGGGTACGATGCGATGGATCTGATCTGGCGAGATGGCACGCGGATGCCGCTGTCGGACAGACACCCGTCAATACTCGACCAGCTGCGCTTGTCCTACACCGCCGGCATCAGCCCGGCGGCGCTTTATCCGCAAAACGACGCCGGCCGTGCTCGAAACCGCCCCTTCTTCGACAAAATGTACGGCAATTGCTGGAAGGGTGAGGTCGCCCCATCACTGGTACCGGTTGTTTGGCTGCCGCAGAGTTGGGGCCGCACGGTCCGGATCACTTCGGTCAATGGGATCGCCGAGCGCCTAACCGATATTTCCGAGGAGTTGGACGCTCTTCCTTCCTCTCTCAGGCGTTATCTCTACCCGTCCGCGGGAGCATACAACTGCCGCGTTGTGGCCGACACCGGGGAGCCGAGCATGCACTCCTGGGGGGCGGCAATCGACATCAACTCCGCCTATGCCGAATACTGGCTCTGGCCGCGTGCTGCTTCGCGCGGCACGATACCGCCCGAAATCATCGAGATCTTCGAGCGGCACGGCTTCATCTGGGGCGGAAAGTGGTCCCACTACGACACGATGCACTTCGAATACCGGCCGGAATTGCTGACCCGCCACACGTTATCTGTCGAGCCAGACGTCCTCCATACGCCAGCTGTTGAAAATGCTGTTCTCCATTAGGGTCAGGCCCTTGACCTCCGGTTGCCAACAGGTGCCCTGGCGCATGAAGAAGATGATCGGGCGGACCGCGGCGTCGATCAATTTGCGCTCGATCTGCCAAACCAGCCCTTTGCGCTTTGCCGGGTCCATTTCTGCCGACTGCCGCTCGACCAATGCGTCCACCTCGGGGTTGCAGCCCGTGTAATTGCGCGGTGAGCGGCAGGAGTAATTCTCGTAGAACTGCGTGTCGGGGTCGTCGACGGCGCTTCCCGAAAGGCCCATCGCAACCGTGAAATCCTTGCGCATCAGCTTCGGAACCCAATTGGCGGTCTCGACCGCATCAAGCTCGCCGTCGATCCAGATCTCCTTGAGCTGATCGATCAGGATTGCCGCCGGATCGCGATACCAAGCGATGTTCCGCGCGGACACCTTGACCTGCAGCCGGTGGTCGGGCCCGTAGCCGAGCGATCGCATCAGCGCACGCGCCTCTTCGCGGTTTTTCTTTACGTCGGGGCCATATCCGGTCAGCTGCTCCAGCATTTCCCGGGGCATGCCCCAAATGCCCCTCCGGCGGCGGCTGCAGCACCCCGCCGACATCGTATTGCCCTTCGCCGAGGATATCGATGAAGGACTTGCGGTCCAAGCTGAGCTGCATGGCCCGGCACAGCACCGGGTTGTCGAATCGCGGGGCGGGGTTGACGAGGAGATTGGCCGTCCGTCCGCATGCCTCGCGGCGAGACATGGCACGGATAGATAGGCGAATAGCGGGAGGCGAGCAGCGAGATAAATGCCGGCTGCGGCCGCTTCAGATCAAACGAAACCTCGCTGTCGCCGTTTGTCATCACCTCGTAGAGGTTGAGAAACCATGCCTCGCGATAATTGAGGCGGAGGTTCTCGTTGGCTTTTCCGGCAAGCAAGTCGTAAGTGCATTTGACGTCGGCGGCCGTAAACGGCTTGCCGTCGTGCCATCGGACCCCCTCGCGCAACGTGAAGGTCAACTCGGTCCCTTCCTCGTTAGAGGTCCAGCTCGTTGCAAGGTCCGGAACGATCGACTGAACGCGGTTCTGCGGCACGTGCTGGTCGAAGAGGACGAGATTATTGAGTACCCCCATCCGGCATGATCGCCGAGATGCTGCCCTCCTCGAGGATCGACATGCTGCCGGGGCTGTCGCGATGAAACACGCGCAAGATCCCGCCCTGCTTTTGCGCAAGCGCCGGACTGACCAGCGCAAGCCCGACCAGCATGCCGGCAACCGTCGGGTAGAGACGGCGTGAGCCCATCGCTTCTCCTTCCCCTATGGAGGCCAGCTCCGGGTTGACCCTTCTCCAGCCTCCCCGACATTACTGCTGCAGGTGCGCAGCCGCACGCTCGGCAACAGCGAGACAGCCATGAGCAGCCTTGATCCGATCCCGTATTCCGATGCTCAGCTCCGTTCGATCCTGCAGCGCGTCAGAACCATCGCGATGGTCGGCGCATCATCGAACTGGAACCGGCCGAGCTACTTCGTGATGAAGTACCTGCAGGGCAAAGGCTACCGCGTGATCCCGGTAAATCCCGGCAACGCCGGGCAGATGCTGCTTAGCGAAAAGGTCTACGCGTCGCTGCGCGAAATCCCCGGGCCGGTCGACATGGTGGATGTGTTCCGCCCCGCACGCGATGCGCCCGCAATAGTCGACGATGCGATCGCGATCGGCGCGAAGGTTGTCTGGATGCAGCTCGGCATCCGCAACGACGACGCGGCCGCGGCGGCCGAAAAAGCCGGGATCGAGGTTGTTATGAACCGCTGCCCGAAGATCGAGTTCGGGCGTCTCGGCGGCGAGCTGTCATGGAGCGGCGTCAACAGCGGCATCATCCGCAACCGCCCGCCCGAGCCGCCGCTGCCGCGCCATGCCAGGGAGCGGCCGGCGCCCTCGCACAACGTGACCTACGGGTTCGAAACCCGCGCGATTCACGCCGGCGCCGCGCCCGACCCGGTGACCGGCGCCCGCTCGACGCCGATCTACCAGACGACCTCCTATGTGTTCGACGATGTCGACCACGCCGCTTCGCTCTTCAACCTGCACAATTTCGGCTACATCTATTCGCGTCTGACAAACCCGACTGTCGCCGTTCTCGAGGAGCGAGTCGCCAATCTCGAAGGCGGTCGCGCGGCACTCGCCGCGGCGTCGGGGCATGCCGCGCAATTCCTGATCTTCTTCACTCTGCTGGAGGCAGGGGACGACTTCATCGCCTCGCGCAATCTCTACGGTGGGTCGCTGACGCAATTCGGGCTGTCGTTCAAAAAGCTTGGCTGGAAGTGCCATTTTGTCGACCCGACCGACGCGGAGAATTTCCGCAAGGCGCTGACCCCGCGCACCAAGGCCATCTTCCTCGAGAACCTTGCCAATCCAGGCGGCATCGTTGTGGATCTCGAGCGCGTCGCGCAGATTGCACACGAAGCCGGGATCCCGCTGATCGTCGACAACACCTTGGCCACCCCCTACCTGTGCCGGCCGTTCGAATGGGGCGCCGACATCGTCTGTCATTCGACGACCAAATTCCTCAGCGGTCACGGTCATGCGCTGGGCGGCATTATCGTCGAGTCCGGCCGTTTCGACTGGGCGCAGGGTGACCGGTTTCCATCGCTGACCGATCCGGAGCCGGCCTATCACGGCCTCAAATTCTACGAGAATTTCGGCGACTTCGCCTTTACGACCAAGGCGCGGGCGGTAGCGTTGCGCGATTTTGGCCCGACCCTCTCGCCGATGAACGCGTTTCTGACCTTGACCGGCACCGAGACCCTGCACCTGCGCATGGAGCGCCATGTCGCAAATGCCCAGCAGGTTGCCGAGTTTCTGGCCGAACATCCCCGTGTCGCCTGGGTGTCCTATGCCGGGCTGGAGCAAAGCCCATTCCACGAGCTCGCCCGGAAGTATCTGCCAAAAGGTGCGGGAGCGGTTTTCACCTTCGGGGTCAAGGGCGGCTACGAAGCCGGGATCAAGCTCGTCGAAAATGTCCAGCTGTTCTCGCACTTGGCCAATATCGGCGACACGCGGAGCCTGATCCTGCACCCGGCCTCCACAACGCATCGCCAGCTCACCGACGAGCAGCGCCAGGCCGCCGGCGCCGGTCCCGACGTCATCCGTCTGTCGATCGGCCTCGAAAGCGCCGAAGACCTGATCCGCGACCTTGACGAAGCTCTCAATCCGTAATCCGCGCGCTGCTGGCTGTTATCGCTGTTAAATGCAGCGAAAAACAGCCAGGAAGGTGATATTCGCCGCGGAAATCCTCGCTTTCTCTGAGACAGCAGTACGAAATTACAGCCAGGACAGCCGGTAAAACTGCGAGAAACAGCGAGTAGTACGGCGAATAGATTAATATAATGAAAAACCTATAATCCATAGTATAAGGATCAATCTGGTCGATTAGTGTGCCGACCAAAGATACGTAACACCAGAATGCGGCAATTTTCGGGTGCACGCCAAGCGGCACCGATAAGACGACTGGGAGGAAATTGTTGATGAGTGCCGACCGGAATGCTCCCCCGAAAACGGGCTGGGCTATATAGTGACGGAGCTTCATGTTACCGACTTGGAGGTTAGCCTCGCCTTCTGG
>JAFASL010000698.1 GCA_019244535.1 Alphaproteobacteria bacterium | reverse complement strand
GGCACGGCTGGAGGAGGCGGTCGAGGCCTACCGCGCCGCCCTCGCCGAACGGACGCGTGAGCGCGTGCCGCTCCAATGGGCCACGACCCAGAGCAATCTCGGCAACGCCCTCTTGAGGCTTGAGGAACGCGAGAGCGGGACGGCACGGCTGGAGGAGGCGGTCGAGGCCTACCGCGCCGCCCTCGCCGAACGGACGCGCGGGCGCGTGCCGCTCCAATGGGCCACGACCCAGAACAACCTCGGCAACGCCCTCTTGAGGCTTGGGGAGCGCGAGGGCGGCACCGCCCGGCTCGAACAGGCGGTCGAAGCCTACCGCGCCGCCTTCGCAGAATGGACGCGTGAGCGCGTGCCGCTCCAATGGGCGGCGACCCAGAACAACCTCGGCATCGCACTCCAAATGCTCGGGGAACGCGAGAGCGGCACAGCCCGGATCGAGGAGGCGGTCGAAGCCTACCGCGCAGCTCTCGCCGAACAGACGCGCGAGCGCGTGCCGCTCCAATGGGCTGCGACCCAGAAGAACCTTGATAACGCACAAGCTTTGCTCGACGAACGGCGAAGGTCGTTGGGAGAATCTTGAATGTTCGCACCACACGTGGATGTGTGGTTACTACACACGGTGACACGGCGGCAGGGCAAGATCCGCGGCGCCGGTCCCGGAACGCTGTGCGACGCCAGCAGCCGCGCGACGAAGGCGTTCTGTCCGGCGCTGTCGCTGTCCGACATGATCTTCTCCGGCGCCTTCGAGCGTCATCCCCGCCTGACCCCGGCGATCGTCGAGTTCGAGCTGGCCTGGGCGCCGCACCTGCTCCCAGCATGGACAACACTTACTGAGAGCGCCACAGTGAGGCGCCCAGGGGGAGGCGATCTACCGCCCCAGGCCCGCTCGGGCCTCTTCGGCAAGCCTACAGGGGGAACGGCGAGACGCCGAGGATCGGCGCGTGTCCAACGAGCATCAGCAGATAGGCGAGAACAGCGATGGCCCAGCGCCAGAGCCCGATCTCGCGAGCGATGAACCGGTTCCGCCCTGCCGCGATGGCGGCGAATGGAACAATGGAGGTCTGCCCCGCAAATGGCTCCAAGGCGGCGGCACCCAGGAGCCGTCGGCGCTTTGCATCGATCGACACGGTGCCAGCGAGGGCTACGATTGCCCAAGTCGCGAAAAAGAAGAGCGACGCCACATCGCCGTTGGCGATCAGATGTACCAGCGCCCAGAGGCCGACCCCGGTCAGGAACGGATGACGCGTGACCCGGACGATCCCCTGCGGCGGCTGCCCGACACGTCCTTCCTGGGCGACCGCGGTCGGATTTGGTGTCGTCAAACCGATGACGACGAGTAACGCGGCCGGGAGCATCAGGATGATGGCGATCGGCTTCCACCACTCGAGCATACCCCAGATGACAAGATAGGGGGCCCGACTGTAGGCCGCGACGAGCCACCCGAGCCCGACTAGCGTAGCGATCGCGAAGCCGGCCCTATAACCGTTTTCGCCTAATATCGCGATCGCACGGTCGCGTATTACGGTGCCAGCGATGCCAAGATGAAGCCCGATGAAGAACAGCGCGGCCAGGATCAATGAGAGCACGATGCATTCTCCGGAGTGCGAAGGCCGATGGTAGGCGGCGGTCAGTTTAGTTTCGCCACCTGAGAGGCGAGGGATGCTCTGGTTCGCTCCGCCGGAGCGAGGCTGACCGTTGCTGCTTGAATCGGCCGATCTGCGCATTGTCGCATCTCACCAGCTGCGCGTGGCACCCGCCGCACCGAAGGCGATTGCAACGGCTATTGCAATCCTGAGATCGAGACCGTTTACGGCTGTACCTGTTGCAGCCGCGGCGCGACTCCATCGAAGTCGATCGTACCGTTCCAATAGTCAAGGATCACGTCTCGGTTGAGGTCGATCCAGCGGCTGACGAGCACAAAATCAGCGGCCGGCAAGCTGCCCGGCACAATTTCATGTGGCTGGGGTCGCACGGCTATTGGCGGAGCGGTGCGCCAGGAGCCGCGACCGCCGTGAAGAGTGCTGACTTTGACCCGCACATCGTGCGGATACCCGTCGTTTTCGGTAATCCACACCGGCATCGGCAAGCCGGTCAGGCGCGGCGGCAGCTTCAGTTTCGCCCAGTCCTCCGCGGCGGCTTCCGTAGTGGTCGTATCTTTAAGATCGTCCGTCATATCCGCGCAGCGGCCGCTTCCCGACTGATTTGACTTATTGTGCATGGCGAGGGCGTCAAGAAGGGTTTTTGCCGATTTCAGGTCGACCGTCTCGAGGGGGCCTACCATCGCGAACGCGGGGGCGGCACGCTGCCGAGCGCCTTCTTCCGCCGCGCTCGCTGGGTCCTCCTCCCCGGGAGAACCCAGCGGCCGCGGCGTCAGCTGACGAAAGGTAGACGCAGGAACCTAGTTGAGATGGTAGATCCTGGCGGCATTGCCTCCGGCGATCTTGGTCTTCTCCTCTTCAGTGCAGCCCGTCAGGATCTCCTCAATGATTTGGTGGCTTCTGGGGAAGGTGGACTCGACATGGGGATAGTCTGAGCCCCAGAGGAGATTGTCCACGCCGATGATGTGGCGGTCGCGTATGCCCATCTCATCTTCCTGAAACCCCGCAAACACATTGCGGTGGAAA
>JAFASL010000590.1 GCA_019244535.1 Alphaproteobacteria bacterium | reverse complement strand
TCGGGCTGCGGTCGCCTCGTCGATGTCGCCCTGGTCAGCGTTGCCCTCAAACGACGGGGCGGGACCGTATCTCCTCTGGAACTTTGCGCGGCAGGAACTGACCGTCTCTGAGATCGCCGGCAAATTCGCCGTTCTCGACGACGATCTTGCCGCGCAATATCGTCATTGAGGGCCAAGCGGCAAGATCGCGGCCTTCCCACGGGCTGTAATCGGCCTCGTGCATTTCGGCGGCGCGCACCGTGTGGCGGTGGCGCGGGTCGAGCACCACGATGTCGGCGTCCGAGCCGACCGCGAGCGCGCCTTTCTTCGGGTAGAGGCCCATGATCTTGGCGGCATTGGCAGAGACGAGGCCAACAAAATCGCCGAGGCCATAGCCGCGCTTCTCGACGGTCTCCGTGTAGATCAGCGACACGCGCGGCTCGACGCCGGCATTGCCGCCAGTCGTGTCGTCGATCCGGCGGCCCTGCAATTTGATGCGCAGCGGGCAGCAGATCTCGTCGGTGGCGACGGTCTGGATTGCGCCGTGGTCGGTCGCTTTCCACAACGCCTCCTGGTCCTCCTTGAATTTGAGCGATGGATAGGTGTGGTAGATCTGGCCGTTGGGCTTTTTGTAATCCTCGGCTGTGTACATCAAATACTGGTGCAAGGTCTCGCCGTAGATGGGCACGCCCTTGGCGCGTGCCGCGGCAATCGCGGCAACGCCGGTCGCCGCCGAAGTGTGCATCATGTAGAGCGCGGCACCCGCGATATTGGCGGCGAGCCGAATGACTCGATTGAATGACAGGTCCTCCGACAAAGTGTTGTGCACCTCGGCCATGTTCTCAAAGCCGGTGCGGTCCTCGCGCATCAGTTTCTCATACATGTGCATGACGATGTCATTGTCCTCGGCGTGGATCGCGGCGATGCCGCCCGCCTGCGCCAGAACCTTCAGCACCTCCCAGATGTCGCCGAAATCGACCATGCGGCCCTTGCGGCTGGGTGTGATGTCGGTGGTGAACATCTTGACCGAGGCATGTCCGGCCTGCACCGCCTCGGTGAGCTCGCCGAGGCGCTCAGGTGCGATCTTGCCGAGCAACATCGTGTGAAAGGCGTAATCGCCGTAACAGGCCCCAGCCCACTGCTTTTGGCGCCGCTCGATCGCGCGCTGGATCGTCTCGCCGCCCTCGACCGGGGCGAAGTCGATCGTCGTTGTCGTGCCGCCGTGCAAGGCGGCGCGGCTAACCGTCGACGCCGGCTCAGTTAAGCTCGGCTGAGCGACGCCGGGCATCGGCATCGGCCAGTTGCAATGGACATGCGGATCGATGCCGCCTGGGATTACGATCTGTCCCGCGGCGTCGACGACCCGTCCGGCACCGATTGCGGCGAGGCTGCCGGGCGCGCCGATCGCGGCAACCCGTTCGCTGGCAATCCCGATATCGGCCGGCTGCGCGCCGGAAGGAAGCACGGCGAGACCGCCGGAGATGACGATGTCGAGCATGTTGGGCCTCCTATGAGGGTGGTTGCCAAGGCGTAGGCGCGGCGAACGCGAAATGCGCGAGGATCTCGTCACGCGGCATGTCATGGACGATAAAGACCAGCCGGCTGCGGTGGTCCTGATCGGGCCAGCCGTCGAGCCATTCCGGCGCAAACATCGCATGCTGGGCGGCTTGCACGACGGCCGGCCGCTCGGGCCGGTCGGCAAACGAAACAATGCCCTTGACCCGCAGCAGGTCGGTCCCGCGCTCGCGGGCCAGGCTCCCCAAAGCGCGGGCGAAGTCCAGTCGCGTGAGCGCGCCTTCGAGAATCACCCCGAACGCGTCGATGCTGTGGGTATGGCCGGCGGCCGGCTCAACCGGCGGCACCGGTGCGGCCGAACGTTCGCCGCGGCCGAAAAGGATCAGGCCCGCATCCTCCCCATCCGCGGCGATGATCCGGTCGGCGCGGTCATTGAACGCGTCGAGCCGGCTGGCGAGTACGGGACCGAGCGGAACGAGGTCGGTCTTTGTAATGACGAGGGTGTCTGCGAGCGCCGCTTGCCGCCCTGCCTCGGCGAAGCGATCGAGATTGTCGGCGCCGGTCACCGCATCGATCAGGGTGACCACTCGCGCCAGATGCAGAGTCTGATCGAGCATCGGGTCGGCGCCGAGCGTGAACAGGATTGGGGCGGGATCGGCAAGGCCGGTAGTCTCGATTACGATCCGGCGAAACTGCCTGATTTCGCCGGCGGCGCGGCGATCGAGCAGGCTGCGCAACGTGCGTGCAAGGTCCTCTCGCATCGCGCAGCACAAGCATCCGCCCGGCAGCTCCAGGACATCGCCTTCAACAAAATCGACGAGGTGATGGTCGATCGCGATCTCGCCGAGCTCGTTGATGATCACCGCCGTGTCGGCGAGGGCGGGCGAGGCGAGCGCGCGCCGCAATAGCGTCGTTTTGCCGCTGCCGAGAAAGCCGGTCAGCACGGTTGCTGGCAGAGTTTCTGGTGGACCCACGCTAACCATTCTTTGCCGGGGATCTCCGGTGCCGATCGTTTCACGTCATCGGCGGGACGACAAGACCTGCGGCAAAACTGAAATGCGACAGTGACATAGGCCATTGCGTTCGGCCGGCTGCGTCTGCATCATGCCTGCCATAAGTGGCGCGCATGCGCGGCTGAAGGGCGAGGAAATGCGGGCGGCATCGTGTCGGGCGACCTAAACGGCGGGAGCGTTCCTGCGGGTGAGGCGCAACTCGCAATCTCGGGTGTGTCGAAGCATTTTGGCGGCGTACGGGCTGTCGAGGCGGTCACGCTATCGGTCCGCTCCGGTGAGCTGATCTCGGTAATCGGCCCGAATGGGGCCGGCAAGACGTCGCTTCTCAACATGATCAGCGGCTTCTACCGGCCCGACACC
>JAFASL010000589.1 GCA_019244535.1 Alphaproteobacteria bacterium | reverse complement strand
GCTCGACGACCTCGTGCATCAGGGGAAGGCACGCTATCTCGGCTGCTCGAACCTGGCGGCCTGGCAAGTTGTCGAGGCGCTGTGGACGTCGTGGCATCACGGGCTGAAGGCGTTTGTGTCTTGCCAAGATGAATACAGCCTACTCGTTCGCGGCATCGAGCGCGACCGGTTGCCCGTTGCGCAAGCCTACAGGGTTGGGGTTCTTCCGTTCTTTCCGCTGGCCAGCGGACTGCTTACCGGCAAATACCGACGCGATGCAGAGCCGCCGCAGGGCACTCGCCTGAAAAACACGCCTTATCTCGCCAACCTGTACATGACCCCGCTGAACTGGACTCGTGTGGAAGGACTTACAGCTTTTTGCCAGGCGCGTGGCCGTTGGCTCAAGGCGCCGGAAGGGACGATCCTCGCCTCCAACGAGCCGGAATCCGGCGAATGTTGCCTAGTTGTCCGCGTCGAGGCGGCCCCAACATACAAATGTCCAATGTTGAGGGTAGAGCCGATGTAATGCGGACATTGCAGCGTCCACTCAAGGAGGGAATCAATGACAGTAATTTACAGAATCGCGCTCGCAACATTTATGGGCTTCGCACTTGCAGTAGTTATTGCAAGCCATAGCAATGCGCAAGACCAGCAACTCATCGGCACATGGCTCTTAGTTTCGGAAATCACTGAGTTCCCCGATGGTAAAAGGCTAGAGGGCTTTGGCGGCAACCAGAAGGGCATTCTCATGTTCGACCGCACGGGTCATTATTCGTCACAACTTACGGGCGCTTCGCGTATTAAATTCGCATCCACTCGACTTCAAGGAACGCCCGAGGAGAACAAGGGCGTATCCGCGGGATCGCTGGCTCATTTTGGCAAGTATTCGGTCGATGCGGCTGGTAAAACCGTCACTTTTCATGTGGAACGCAGCTCGTTCCCGAATTGGGATGACACGGATCAAAAATGGTCGATTATCAAGCTCGCGGGCGACGACTTGACCTTGGGTGTCGCTCGAACCTCGTCGGGCGGGAAAGCTGAGCTCGTGTATAGGCGCGCCGAATAGGCCCAAGGACGCAATAATTCACGCTGGCCATGTACTAAACCACATGTCCCGCCTGAGGGCGGGGCGACCCGTCTCACAATCTGCAGGCGTGGCTTCCCTGGTCTCGGCTTTTTCGACCCCCAGCAATGCCGTCTGGGGCGCGTCAGGCCAAGAACGCTAAGGCATCCGGCGCGGTTACGGCCTGGTCTCTTCCCGGTATAGGCTGAAGGCCTTCATCACCGGCACGTCGCTGAAGCTGAACAAGAACACCGGATGGTTTCCGCTATTGACGTGTTCGCAGAAGGTCCATGTCGGCACTGTGAACACGTCCTTGTCTTCCCAGTCGAGCCGTTGGCCGCCCACGACAGAATAGCCGGTACCCTCCACCACGTGATAATTGGTGCGGCAAACACGGCGACGCGCCCGCGTCTTCTCGGCTGGGCGCAGCAGCTGCATATGGCAGGCGATCGTCGGCATCACCGATCCGCCGGTAACCCGGTTCTTGTATTCGAGAACGATCCCCTCGTCGGGGTCGTCAGTATTGGCGGCAGCCATCCGCTGTAGCGCAGCCCGCATCTCAGACATCGGGTAGTGCCACTGCGAGGCGTTGACGGCAGCACCAAACTCTTGCCTCTCCTGATGGTACTCTTCGTAGAAGCCGGCCTCGAGCATCCGGATCAGCGGGGTGTCGAGGCCATCCAGCCAGATCATCGGTGCATCGGTATCGTTGGCGTGGTCGTGCCATGTCCAATTGGGCGTAAGGACAAGATCGCCGGGAAACATGGGAACGTGCTCGCCATTCACGACCGTGTAGCCGTCCCGGCCCTCGATGATCAGGCGAAGGGCCGCCGCAGAATGGCGATGGGCCCGGGCGATCTCGCCTGGCATCACGATCTGGATGTTGGCGACGAGGGTGTTGCTGGCTGCCCCGGACAATTTGGGGTTGGTCAGGCGCAATACCCGCCGCTCCGCCTGCTGGGTACCGACTAATTTGGCTGCCCGCATCGCTTGTGGCCGCAGATCCCGCCAGCGCCACAGGTATGGGACCGCCTCGCTCCGCGGCTCGATGCTGATGCCGCCGCCGATCCAGGCGGGCGTCACCTGTTGCGCCTGCAATTGCGCATAGTAGTCCTGCAGCTCTTGCGGCGAAGATTGGATATCCGAAAGCTCCAGCATTGGAGGTCCTCCCCTGGTCAGTGGCAATTAACTCGCGGCTCTGCCCAGGCCGGATTGATCGCCCTCAAGGGGCGCCCGGGCTCAGGCCAGCGCTGCGCGCACCGCGCTTAGCCGCCCTAAAGACCCCATAACCTTCGGCTGATCGTTGGTCAGATGGCGCACGAGGATGTCGGTGTACCCGATCTTTGCGAAAGTCCGAAACTGTTCCGCGACTTCGTCAACCGATCCCGCGATCAGGGCTTCAGCCGGAATGCCGCGGTAGCCTTGGCTCAATGCATGCCGCAGCACCGCCGTCGCGTCGGCCGGCGACTCGCCGACGTAAATGTCGCGCCGCAGCACGATCGCGCCCGGCTGCCT
>JAFASL010000434.1 GCA_019244535.1 Alphaproteobacteria bacterium | reverse complement strand
TGTCGCGGCGGTTGGCGTCGACAAGAATGACAATGTCTATGCGTTCAACCGCGGCAAGCACCCGATGTGCGTGTTTGACCGCGACGGGAACTTCCTACGCTCGTGGGGCGAGGGCGTCTTCGTCCGTCCGCACGGCGTACACATAGCGCCCGACGACACCCTTTGGCTGACCGATGACGGCGACCACACGGTCCGCCAGTGCGCGCTCGACGGAAAGGTATTGCTGACGATCGGCATCCCGGGCAAGCCCGCACCTTATATGAGCGGCGAGCCGTTTCACCGCTGCACCCACACCGCGCTGTCGCCGCAATGCGACTACCTCTACATCTCCGACGGATACGGCAATTCGCGGGTCCACAAATACACCCCGGATGGCAAACGGGTGAGCTCATGGGGCGAGCCCGGCACCGATCCGGGTCAGTTCAACATCGCCCACAACATCTGTTGCGACCCTGACGGCTGGGTCTATGTCGCCGACCGCGAAAACCACCGCGTCCAGGTGTTCGATGGCAACGGCAAGTACGAGACGCAATGGGTCAACATGCACCGGCCCTCGGGTCTCTATATGGAGACCGGCACCCGGACGCCGCGCTTCTTCATCGGCGAGATCGGGCCTGATATGGCGGTCAATATCGACCTACCGAATTGCGGCCCGCGGATCAGCATTTACACGAGCAAGGGCGAGCTCCTGGCGCGGCTTGGCCACCCTCACGCCGGGCTCGCACCGGGCCAGTTTATCTCGCCGCACGGGCTCGCCGTGGACTCGCGCGGCGACATCTATGTTGGCGAGGTCTCGTTCACCAATTGGGGTCGCCGCGTCCGCGCCAAAGGCGAAGAATTGCCGTCCGGCCTGCGTAGCCTGCAGAAATTGGTCAAGGTGAGCTGAGCATGGCAGAGAACCCGCGATGGAAGCGCCGCCCGCCCGGGTCGACTTGGGGCGATTGGGGCGCCGATGATCAGCTTGGTCGGCTCAACCTGCTGACCCCGGACAAAGTCCTCAAAGCCGTTGCCGAGGTAAAGGAAGGCAGGACCTTCTGCCTCAGCCTGCCGCTCGACTATCCCGGCGGCACTGTGGTCAACCCGCGCCGTCACCCGCCGCGGCTAATCGCCAACAAGCGCAACGGCATGCCCTACATCGC
This sequence comes from Alphaproteobacteria bacterium, assembly GCA_019244535.1. Classification (GTDB taxonomy): domain Bacteria; phylum Pseudomonadota; class Alphaproteobacteria; order ATCC43930; family CGMCC-115725; genus AP-15. Next base: position 2,028 of record JAFASL010000434.1, on the reverse strand, counting down.
CTACCCGCTGGCGCGGGAGGATCCGAAGCTGATCGATGTGGTCTGCGACGACATCGTAGAGATGACATTGCAGTATTCGACACAGTGGGACAGCCTCGCCCATGTCGGCCAGTTGTTCGATGCCGACGGCGACGGCAAGCCCGAGATCGTCTTTTACAACGGCTTTCGCGCCGGTGAGCATGTGATCGGGCCGATGGACTATAGCGGCGGCGGCGCGGTCGAACGCGGCGAGCATGTCGGCGCTCTCAAATTGTCGATCGACCGCATGGCGGCGCACGGCATGCAGGGTCGCGGCGTGATGATCGATCTCGAGCGCCATTGTGGGCGCGGCGAGGGCTTTGTCGGCTACGACCAGCTGATGCGGATCATGGAGGCGGACAAGGTCGAGGTCGAAGAGGGCGACCTCGTCTGCTTCCGCACCGGCTATGACCGTGTGATTCTCGGCATGAACAAGAACCCGGACGCGGCGGTGCTCGCGGCCAACCCCGGCGCCGGGCTCGACGGCCGGGACGAGCGGCTTCTCAATTGGATCACCAGATCAGGCGCCGTGGCGCTGATTTCCGACAACCGCGCGGTCGAGCAGATGCCGTCGCGGCCCTGCGAGGGTGAGGATCTCTGCGCCTCGTTACCGCTGCATGCGCATTGCCTGTTCAAGCTCGGCGTTTATCTCGGCGAGATCTGGCACCTTTCGGAACTGGCCGACTGGCTGCGCGCCCACGACCGCTCGCGGTTCCTGCTCACCGCGCCACCCCTGCGCCTCCCTGGCGCTGTCGGCTCCCCGGCCAATGCCGTCGCCACAGTGTGAGAATTTCTCAACCCATCGTCGAATTGAAGGCGCCGCCGTCGAGCAACAGGTTCTGGCCGACGATAAAGCCGGACTTCGCGCCGCACAGGAAGGCGCAGGCGTCACCAAATTCGGCCGGGTCGCCGACCCGGCCGGTCGGGTTCGACTGGCCGCGCTTGGCCAGGATCTCGTCGAAGGACACGTTTTGCCGGCGCGCGTCATATTCGATGCCCGAGCGCAGCCGGTCGGTCAGAAACGGCCCGGGCAGCAATCCGTTGATCGTCACATTATATTTCGCGACCTGCCGCGCGAGGCCGGCGCAGAAGGCGGTGAGGCCGGCGCGAGCGCCGTTGCTCATGCCCAAATTGGCGATTGGGGACTTTACCGACCCCGAGGTGATATTGACGATACGGCCGAATTTGCGCTCGCACATGCCGTCGACGATTGCCTTGATCAGCATGATCGGTGTGAGCATGTTGGCGTTGACCGCCTTCTGCCAATCCTCGACCGACCATTCGCGGAAATCTCCGTGGGGCGGCCCACCGCAATTGTTGACCAAGATGTCGGGGTTCGGGCACGCGGCGAGCGCGGCGGCACGCCCACCCTCTGTGGAGATGTCGCCGGGAACCGCGGTGACTTTGGCGCCGGTTTCTTTGCGGATCTCCCCCGCCGTCTGTTCGAGGGTTTCGGCGGTGCGCGCAGTAATCGTCAATTCGACGCCGGCGCGCCCGAGAGACATCGCGCAGGCTCGCCCCAGCCCCTTGCTTGCGGCGCAAACCAGCGCCTTCCGGCCGCGAATTCCCAGATCCAGCATGGCATCCTCCGCTGTGATTTCGGCATAGGACTATAATGAATGATGAAAGTTACGCTCATTCTTGATGCTGCGATCACCGGGGTGCGCGCGAGCCTTATAGAAGAATGGGACGAAATCGGCCGCGGAGCCAAGATGGAGCCGCGGGTACGGCTGTTCGATACCGATGAGCATGCGCTCGCTTGGGGGCGCTTGCTAGCTCACCGGCGCGGGCTGAAGCAGCTGTTCCTAACCGACAACAGGAAAGCTGTGGGCAGCAATACCAGCCTCACGCCGCAGCAACCTGGTCAATAGCCGGGAGGCGGGGCTCCGGGATAGGCCGCGGGAACATAGGAGGGCGGACCGTTAGAATAGGGCGGCGGCCCGCCAGAGTACGGTGAATAGGTTCCCGGACCTCCAGAATAAGGCGAGTAAGGTGGCGGACCTTGGGAAT
>JAFASL010000377.1 GCA_019244535.1 Alphaproteobacteria bacterium | reverse complement strand
TGCTCGGCGACGTGGTGCTCGGGCGCAAGGAGTTTCCGGCGAGCTATCACCTCGCCGTCACCGTAGACGACGCGATCCAGGGCGTAAGTCTGGTTACCCGCGGCGAGGATCTCGCGCCGGCGACGCATATCCATCGTGTTCTGCAAGCCTTGTTGGGCCTCCCGACCCCGCGCTATTACCATCATGCTTTGTTGACCGACGCGGCGGGCCGCCGGCTTGCCAAGCGTGATGGCGCGGTGACCATCAAATCCATGCGGGAACGGGGAATGAGCCCTCGCGAAGTCATCGCCATGGCCGAAGGACAGTCTCAATCCAGCGGGCGGTGAAGGCCCGTGGCGACGTCGAGGTATTCCGGGTCGTCCGGCCGCAACACGCCATGACGCAGCGCGAAATCGAGGATCACCAGATTGACGTTGAATTTGAAGTCGTCGCTCGTGCGGACTCGATCGAGGACCGCCGCAGCCGGCATCAACGAGAACTGGACGATTTCTCCGTCCTGGTTTTTTGGCTCGAAATCGGCCGGCATCTCGAGATCGTAAACAAACAGCACATCGTCTCGGATGCCGAGTTCGGTTTCCATCCGATACGAGATGGCGCCCGCCGGAACCGCGTGACAGGCGAGGCTCCGCGGTATCGATGCCTCTTCCTCGCCCTCCTTCAGGAGAGTCTCTTCAAGCCCGTGGCCATTGCCGATGCCGCCGGCGACAAGGTTGTCGAGCTTGTCGGGCGCGACCCGCTTATCGGGGGAGCGTCGGCCAATCCACAAATTAAGCGTCCCCGCTTCCCACCGGTAGCCATTCAGGTGGACGCCATAGGCGCGAGTGCCAAAGAACGGCACGGCGCCCCGATCGAGCCGGAATACCGGGGGCGCCCTCCAATGCGGGGCTACATCGAAAGTCTCGTTGCGCCATTTCGGCACCTGCTTTTGCACGACTAGCGCATCGACAACGCGATCGACGGCACGGCTGACCGACTCGACATCGCCCTTGGCTACCAAGTTCACCCGGTCGTCGGCGACAGAGAAAACCTCCGGAAACTGTCGCAGCGCCGCGGCGTTGTCGTGTCGCAGCAATCCGACGCGTTCGTCGGCGGCAAAAAGCGGAACCGCGTGCGCCGGATCGTAACTGTTGCAGTTGGCGAGATGGTGGCGGAAGGCCATGGCAACCCCAAGCTCCGATCAGCAGGATGCGCCGGACTTCTCGGAGGTCAACACCACCTCGACGTAGGCGATTTGCCGCAGGCAAGCAGCGATGTAGTCCATCAGCTCACGCCCGAGCCCGCGCATCTGAATGTCGATCGTCAGCTCGGAGGGATTTGTTCCAGAGACCCTGCTGTGCCAAGCGGATGGGACCAGACCGCGCTTCGCGAACAGCTCAAGCGCGCGCGGCATCACGCCGGGGTCGGCGTGCGCGTGAACCGAAAAGCAGGCAGTTACGGAAAGATCGTCGTCAGGAACGCTGGCAACTAAAGGCGGCATGAACGTGATCCTCGGCAGGAAACAAGCGAATCGATCGAGCCCGAACCCTGATCGGGTTCGGGGTCGTAATTCGCCGGGCAATCCGGCCATGGATGTTCAGCTCCGCCACGCCCTAGAATTAGTCCGACCGGCGGTTTTGGTCAACTCTGCTTTCTCCGCGCCAGCGTAGCTTCAGGATCGAAAACCTCGCGTTTTCTGTTTTCGAATCTGAAGACGCGGAATTTCGGGAGAATCCATATGGCCGAACGCCCGGTAGCGACCGGTACCGAAGCCCGCGCGGGCACCAAGGAAGGCGTCGTGCGCTACGTTTTGCTGGCGTCGCTCGTGCTTGTCGTGGTTCTATTCGTAGTAGCGTACGAGCTATTTTCCTGATCGGAGAGATTGATGACTCCCATGCGGCTCGGCTTCGTTGCACTTTCATTCGCCGCGATCGTGGGTTGCGGCTTTATTGGCGCGCCGGAAAGAGCCAGCGACACGCAAAACCTGAATGCGATTTCGGATGACATAGCGGCGCTGTCGATGACACGCTCCGATGTCATGCACGCCGCCGATCCGATGGCTCGCACCGTCCTCCCACACCATTACGAGCTGCCGCCGGACTGAGCGGGAAGCCGCCGCTCGACCCCGTGCCGACCGAGCGCAAAGCCCTGCTGGCCCAAACCGGGCGGGCGCTCGGTGCGGCGGAGGCTTTCCTTGCGGCGGCGCGGGCTCGGCTCGTCGCACGGGTGGCGCCGGCCGGCAGGGTCGAACCCGAGCGCTTTGACGCTGACCAATTGGCCGGCCACGCCCTCGCATGGATGGCCAGCTATGTCGAGGCGCTGCGCCAGATGCGAAGTTGGGCCGCGCGACTCGACGAGGCCGCGAGGTTCGGCGACATCGAGGCGCTGATTCTCGAAATCGTCTATGGCGAATATCTCGCCCAGCTCGCCGGCGGGATCCCCATGTCGCAGGGAGAATTTGCGCGAGCCCAGGATCTCGGCCTTGCCGATGAGAACATGGCGCTGCTTCGCGCTGGAGAGGCGGGTAGCCTGTCCGCCGGCGGCGCCGCTGCCCGGTTGCGGCTGGGCGCCAGACTTGCCGAGGCAGGGGAGGGGGCCTTTGGCGACCCGGGCATCGATGATGCAGCGCTCGGCCTCATCCGCGATCAGGTGCGCCGTTTCGCCGAGCGCGAGGTCGCACCACACGCGCAGGAATGGCACCGCCGGGACGAGCTGATCCCGCTGCCGGTCATCGAAGCGCTCGGCCGGATGGGCGTTTTCGGCATGACGATACCCGAAGAGCATGGCGGGCTCGGGCTGGGAAAAACCGCTATGAGCATCGTCTCCGAAGAGCTGTCACGCGCTTATATCGGGGTCGGCTCCCTTGGCACCCGGTCGGAAATTGCCGGCGAGTTGATCCGGCTCAGCGGCACCACCTCGCAAAAGGAGCGGTGGCTCCCTGCAATCGCGTCCGGCGCGGTATTGCCGACCGCCGTCTTCACCGAGCCCAATACTGGC
>JAFASL010000199.1 GCA_019244535.1 Alphaproteobacteria bacterium | reverse complement strand
ACAGGAGGGCCGAGTGCAAGCGCTGCTTAGGCGGCTGGCCGCTGGCGAACCTTTGAGCCGGATTTTTGGAAAACGCGCATTCTGGGGCCTGGAGTTTAGCCTCTCAGCCGACACCCTGGATCCACGGCCCGAGACCGAAACCGTGGTCGAAGGGGTGCTGCGACGGATACCGGACAGAAGTACGGCTCTTCGGTTGCTCGATTTGGGTACAGGGACCGGCTGCCTTTTGCTCGCGCTCCTATCCGACCTGCCGGCGGCGACCGGCGTCGGCGTCGATATCACGGAGGGTGCGGTGCAAACGGCGATGCAAAACGCCGATCTCCTGGGATTTAGCGACCGCGCGCGCTTTCTGGTTGGTGATTGGGCGACCGCGTTGTCGCAGAGCTTCGACATTATCGTCGCAAATCCGCCCTACATCCGCAGCGACGCGATCGCGCTGCTCCCTCCTGAGGTCGCTTGTTACGACCCGCGGCGGGCACTCGACGGCGGCGAAGACGGTTTGCAATCCTTTCGGGAAGTTGCCGAAGCAGTGCCGGCGCGCCTTTCTTCGCGCGGGATCTTGGCTGTCGAAATCGGCGCCGGCCAAGCGGCCGCCGCCACCGCGATTATCAGTGAGAACGGTCTGATCGTGGACAGTCTCGAACACGACCTTGCCGGTATCGCCCGATGCGTGATAGCGCGTCCGGCGCTGTCTGGCAGCCGAAGGCAGAAAAAGGTTGGAATGGGACGCCGTCCCGACTAGGCTGGCGACGCTCGGGGTTCGGTGGTTCGCGATGCAAGCGGTAATGCCCACCTCAAACTGGCCCGAGAGGGGCTAGGGGAATGCTCCTACCGGACAAGGTCCGATAATGTCCACCGTGATCAGACAGGTGTCATGAGACCAGGACCAAACAAACGCTCGCGCGGCCGCAACAACGGCAACAACCCGCATCATAACCGTCCGCGGATGCCTCATCGGATCCAGACTTTTGACAGCAACGGTCCGAACATAAAGATCCGGGGCAACGCGTACCAAGTGTTCGAACGTTATGTTTCGCTCGCGCGTGAAGCAGCGGCGAGCGGAGATCGGATAGCCGCCGAAAATCTCTATCAGCATGCGGAGCACTATTTCCGCGTGATGAACGCGAACGGCGAGGCCAATTCTCACGGCGGCGGCCCGTCCCGCCCGACCACGCCGGCCGATCTCGAACTGAGCGGCGGCGAACGGGAACGTCCTGAGACCGAGCAGAACCTCGTGCAGACTCCGCCACCGCCCGTTCCGGATGATCAGCCGCCCGGGTTCTGAAGAAACCAACGGGCCCGAACAAAGGTTGGGAACGGGCCGTGGGGCGGCGCGCCGTGTCCGGCGCTCATCCTTCCTGGTCGGAGCCGACGACGAGGTGACATTCTCGGACCTGGCCTCTCGGGATCCGCAGAGTGGCGGGAGGGTTCAACTGCCGCAAAACGAGCGTGTCTCCTTCCCATCCTACGAACTGCTTTACCAAAACTGCTTGTCCTTCCTTGTAGACCACTACATCTCGCCCCCGGATTGGCGGCTTGAAAGGGTTGACGTGCAATAGCCAACCCGGTTCGTAGCGGGGTTCCATGCTGTCGCCGACCATATAGAGGGCATAAGCCGAGCGCACCCCGTTCAAGTTGGCTGGTCTCGGTGTATATCCGATGGGGCCGTCTTCAAGAAACATCTCCTGATCTGTCCCGCCTCGCGCGCCGCTTCGGACCGGTATTTGATCCGGCTCCGGAACCACTCGCACTGCTGAGGCCGGGGATGCCGCGGTCCCGACGGAGGGGGGGCGACCTCGCCCAGGACGTGGCGCATCGCCCGCCGGCGGCTTGCTCGTTGTATCGACCGCGTGCCTGAGCACCTCCTCTTCTGGGACCCGCAAGAAACCCGCAATGTGGACAACCTCCAGCGGCTTCATTTGACGGTCACCCTTGAACATGCGGGATACAGCCGATGGCGCAAGCCGCAAATGGCGAGCAAGATCAGCTTGGGAGGCTCCGATGCGTACCAAGGCTTGATTAAACCAAGAAGCGTCCATAATGCGACCTTAACAATTCACCATTGTTGACACCGCAACGCAACATCCCTAACATAATGGTGTATTACTGACAAGCCAAAATGATGAATAATTGTACGAAACCGCCAAGTTATCTTACATCCGGGTCGCTAGGCGCTAGCGAGGAGGACGGGGGCTGCGCTTATGTCATTGAAGAAGGCGACGGACGGCGTCCTTGCGGAGCGCCGCGCAAATTTGCCTCCTCTTACTGTCCGCATCACCACTCCCTGTGTCACATACCTTGCGGCACAAAGGCTGAGACTGACCGGTTGCGCGAAGTGGAAGCTCTCGCAGCGGCTGTAGGCGGCCGGCGGGCGCGCCAGCGGCCGGAACCCACTCGTCAGTTCTTGAATCGACTTGAGCAGGTAGTGCGCGAAAATTTTTGAGCCGAGTGTTCCTGTTATGTTCCTTGGAGATTTGATAGTGGCAAGCCGAACTCGGCGACAAATGCCCGCCCGGGCAGCTGCCGACATCACGCCGACGCCGGAACGCAGCACGCATGGCGTCGTCGAACGCGCAGAACGGATAATCAGCGACGTTGTCGGCCGCCCAGGCCGGCCCTATCGTCTTGTCGACACGCTCGCAATGATGGAGCGACGAGGCTCGATTACCGCGGGGATGCGGCAAGCTGGCGAGGATTTTCGTGATCGTTTCGCCGTTGCACAACTCGACCCGTTGAAGGCGTTCGACATTTCGCGCCCCAGGATTGCCAATCGGACCGGATTTCGAGGGGGGAACGAGCCCGGTTCGCGAATCGAAAGCGCGCGGAAGGTGGTATGGGATGCGATTCTTGCGGTCGGCGGCCTTGGTTCCGCCGGCGGATCCTGCGTATGGCACGTCGTCGGATGGCAACAGTCACTGAAGGAATGGGCTCTGGAGCAGGGGTGGAATGGTCGCCGGATAAGCCAGGAAGCAGCTTCCGGAATTCTGATCGCCTCTCTAGGGACGCTGGAAGCGCATTTCGCCCAATTGCGACGTTGCTAAATAGATACGTTACAGATTGACAATGCCGGATCGTGGTGCTATATTACGCCCAAGCTGAAAAGAGAGGGACAGAGAGCCCGGCGATGTCGCCGTGCCGTCGAAGCGGAGTAATCGCTCGAGCTTCGAAAATGGTCGGCCCGATAAGGGTCGCATAAGCCCTCGGTGCTCCAGGTTACAGCCGGGGGCTCCGGCGTTCATGCGTCGCGTTCCGCGTCACCGCGACGCACACAGGAAGCTAGCAAAGGTTCTTGCAGGATGCCCGCGAGGCGCTTGGATGTCACTTCGCTTGGTTCGGAAGCGGAGTTGCAAAGGGATCGGCTGTTTGCCACCCTGACACCGGCAGAAGCGCGCTCTCTTCTTTATGACTGGGCGTTCTGGGCCCGGGCCAACCAATTGCCGCCCGGTGGAGAGTGGCGGGTGTGGCTTGTGCTCGCGGGCCGCGGCTTTGGTAAGACACGAACGGGCGCGGAGATGATCCGCGCCCGGGTGGCCGCGCGAACCGCGCATCGCCTTGCGCTGGTCGCGCCGACAGCCGGCGATGCCCGAAATATCATGGTCGAAGGCGAAAGCGGCATCCTCGCCATCTCCCCCCCTTGGGAACGGCCGCGGTATGAGCCTTCCAAGCGGCGCCTGACTTGGCCCAATGGGGCTCTTGCCACCCTATTCAGCGCCGATGAGCCCGAACGCCTCCGTGGGCCGCAGCACGACGCAGCATGGTGCGACGAGCTGGGTAGCTGGCGAAATCCCGAAGCCTGGGACATGCTCATGTTCGGTCTGCGCTTGGGAACCGATCCGCGAGTCGTTGTGACAACCACACCGCGGCGACATCACTGGTTCGCGGGCTGATCGCCGACCCGACGATCATTGTAACGCGCGGCAGCACCTACGAGAACCGTGCCAATCTTGCCCAGGCCTTTTTCGGCCAGATCATTACCAAATACCGGGGCACCCGTCTCGGCCGCCAGGAGCTCGAGGCAGAACTCCTCGAGGATGTTCCCGGTGCCTTGTGGACGCGTGCCGTGCTGGAAGGCTCGCGCGTCCGAGCGGTCCCGCCGCTGATCCGAGTGGTGGTCGCCATCGATCCAGCTGTGAGTTCAACCGAGCGGGCCAATAAAACCGGTATCATAGTTGCCGGGAAAGACGCCGGCGAACGGGGTTGGGTGCTTGCCGATGCCTCGGGCCGTTATCAGCCCGCGGAATGGGCCATGGCAGCGGTATCAGCCTATCGAGCTCATAAGGCCGATCGGATTGTTGCCGAGGTGAATAACGGCGGCGATATGGTCGAGGCGACACTACGAATGATCGAGCCGAACGTGCCCTTTGTTGCGGTGCGGGCGTCGCGCGGAAAGATAACCCGCGCAGAACCGATCGCGGCGCTCTACGAACAAGGCCGGGTGCACCACCTAGGCTTGTTCCCAGCACTCGAGGATCAGATGTGTGCCTTCACCGCGGACGCGCGGAGCGGCCGTTCGCCCTACTCGGCGGGCTGCTCTCCCGATCGAGTCGATGCGCTGGTTTGGGCGCTGACCGACCTTCTGGTCGAACCGATGCCCGGAGAGGGAATTTACGAAATGTATCGCCAGTGGAGTGGTCGGCTGGCCAACGCTCCGACCCCCGATTGTTGAAGCGAGTCGCCATACCTACCGGGAAGGAGCCGATCATTGACGATGGTCGTCAATCTCAACACTAAAACAGAGGGGGTCCCGGCGCAGTCCAATTTTGCGAGGGATCCGGCCACGGCACGTGCACTGCGAACAGGCTTCGCGTGGATTGGGATGCTGGCTGCTGTGTGGGCGCATATTTACGGAATCGACAATGACAATGCCTCTGGTATTCGCTGGCGCTCTCGCAATCTGGTTCGCTTCGGCGACCACCATACTGGTCGCTGAGCTTGGACTGCCGCAACGTGTTGCCAAGCTACGATTGCTTGATCGATCGTGCGCGGTCTCCTGGGACCTGCTGCACACCCGATTGCGCGCTAACCTGCCTCATCGCACGCGACAACCCGCGATCGTAAGGCAGCGGGCAATCGGACCGCAGATTACGCGAGGTCTGCTGCAGGTTGCGGCCTTCGCGTTCGGTCTCGGTGTGACGCTTCCCACCTTGGCGCAGACCATCAGTGGCTCCTCCATCGACATCTCGGGGCAGTCGACCCTGCAAGGTGACGTGGTCGTGTGCTCGGGGCGCCCGTGGATCGATGTGCGGTGCAATGGCGCCGCAGCCGACGGAATTCACGACGATACAAATGCGATAAACAACACGATCGCAACTGCTGTCGCCAATAACTGGCCAATGCGATTATCCGCTGGGACCTACAAGGTGACCTCGCAGTTGACCATCGATTATACACGCAAGCCGGCAAGGGGTTTCGCCTCGTCTCCGACGGGGCGGTCATCGATGGAAGAACGATTGCATCTGGTCCGGTGCTGCAGATCCGATGTGGCGGTGGTACCATGAGTAGCCCGACGGGGTGCTTCTATTTCAAAGAGGAAGGCACCTTATTCGTCAATGGCAATAGCCCCGCCTATGTCGTCGTGCTCGGTCAACCCGACTTCTCCGATGCGCACAACTCGGCAAAAATTGACCACCTGATCGTCAACAACGCCAACAGCTCGCCGGCGGCTGGAGGATGTCAGTTCAATTACCTGCTCGACAGCGATGTTTATGCCGTTTGCGTGGCGTCCGGCGGGGCTGCCGGCCTCGCATTCGAGCAAACTCAGTTTTCCCGCATATCCGGTGCCGGCACGGCAGAGGGCACCGGTGGCCGCGGAGTCGTCCTGGAGAACGGCTATAATTTCAGCAATACGTTCTTGGCCCTCGATCTCGAGGTCTCTCCGACTTGCCTGTCGATCACCTTCAATCACAATGGTCTCAACACTTTCGTCTCGCCTTATTTTGACTGTGTTACAGCGGTGGCTGCGACGGCCAGCGTCGGCAACGTGCTGATCAATCCCAATTACGGCGGCGCAACGATCAATTACGGACCTCTATCGACTGGAATATCGGTAATCGGCACGGGATCGAGAGACAATTGGCTGTTTCCGGTCGCGGGGTCATATGTCGCCAAACCGATCGACGACGGACTGAGCATCTCGAACTACAACACTCCGGGCGCGTCCATGTCGGTGACTCTGCCGGCGATTGCCAGTGTCAATATGGGCTGGAGCATGGGGTTTGCCTCCGACAATGGCAAAGGCATGACGATCACGGCTCCGACCGGTTCGATCATTTCGGGCGGCAGAAGCCTCGGATCGATCACGCTGGGTCCGGGGAACTATGAATATGTCCGGCTGCAATCGGATGGCAGCAACTTTCGCATTACCTCTTCGACCCGCAATACCCGCCTGGCCAACGGTTTCGAGCCGCCGCCCTGGCCGAGCAATTGGCTGTTCCCATCCAGTTCCGGTTATGCCGCCGGGCTCGGCGACAACGGGAACGTGCTGTCAAGCTACAACAGCGCCAATGGCTTGACTGTCACGCTTCCACCGACCACCGGGCTTCCCGATGGCTGGTCGATGGGGTTTGCGACCGACAACAATAAAAGCCTCACGGTGCAAGTGAACAACACGGCGGGTGGTCACATTGTGTGGCCCGGTTCGGGTGGCTCGCAGACATCCTTGGAGTTGGCGAACACCACCCAGGGTGCCTACGAGTTCCTGGTGCTGCAATACGACGGCAACGGTAATTTTCGGGTTCTCGACACGACCCCGGCGTCGGCGCAGGCGATCGGGATGACTGGCGCCGCCGGGATCAGCCGATGGACCTATCCCGCAGTCAGCTCTTATCCAGCGACGGTCTCCGACAATGGCAGCGTGGTATCGAGCCTCAACAGCCCGGCCGCCTATTTGGCTGTCACGCTGCCTTCGACGACGGCCGTGCCGGTGGGATGGACGATCGGGATCGCAACCGACGGCAACAAGACGGCGGCAGTGCAAATCAACTCCGTCTCCGGCGGCCATATTCTTTTCCCGGGCAGCGGAGCGACCACGAACTCGGCTTCGCTTGCCGCATCCAATTACGAATTTCTCGTCCTGCAATTCGACGGCGGAAATTTTCGCGTAGTCCAAGCGACGCCGGCAACGGCTACATTGATGGGGATCACCGGCAATGCGCCGGGGATCAATCGTTGGAGTTTCCCGGCGGTCAGTACTTATGCGGCCTCGCAAAGCGACAGCGGCAATTCGTTGTCCAGCTACAACACCCCGACCGGTTCGCTGACCGCGACGCTGCCGCCGACCACCGCGATCAGCGCCGGGTGGACGATGGGTTTCGCCACCGATAACGGAAAGCCGATGACCGTGCAGGTCAATACCGCGTCCGGGGGGCACATCCTTTATCCGGCCGGGGCGACCGGCACTGCCGGAAACGCGGTGACGCTTGCTGCCGTCAATTACGAATTCCTCGCATTGCAGTTCGATGGCAGCAATTTCCGGATAACCTCGATTACCCCGCGCAGCGCCGCAGGCCTCGGCATGTTCGGGCATCTGATTACTACGGGTGCAACCCCCGCAGTCGGGTCGGGATCGGCCGATTGCGGAACCGCGCCGTCGATCGGCGGTAATGACAGCGCCGGGCGGGTTACGGTTGGCGCCACCAATGGCGGCCGGTGCACTATAACTTTCGTAACCCCTTGGCCCAACCCTCCGGTTTGCACGGCCTTTGACGAAAGCGCGCCGGTTCTCGTAAGACCGACAGCCGCTTCCACCACGAGCGTGGCGCTTGCCGGAGCCTTCGCCGGGGGTGACTCGCTTGCCTATAATTGTGTCGGGTTCCAATGATCGGCGCCGTCATAATTAAGGCATTTGGAAAAGAGATCCGAATGGAGCGCGCCATTTGTGATCTGATGGAGGCGTTCTGATGCGCGCCACTGGCAAGCGCACCTCGTTGGCGTCATATACCTGGGGTGGTTGGGGAGGTCAGAACGACCTCACCCAATTTCGCAATGTCTTCGAGCCTGATGCGGGAATTTTTTCACCCGGTTACCCACTGGCTCCGCCAGAGCGCGAGAAGGTGCGCCTTTGGGATTTTCCGGTCGGCTACAATACGATCTACACGCCGCGTTCGTACGAACCGATCGGCTTCGACGAACTGAGGGCGCTAGCCGAATGCCACGACATCACTCGGTTGGCCATTGAAACGCGCAAGGACCAGATCGAAAAGCTCGATTGGACAATCAAGTCACGCAACGAGAAATCGCCTCGGGCAGACGCCGGCTCGCGGATTAACCGGCTGACCGAGTTCTGGCGGAGCCCTGATGGCGAGCAGCCGTTCGCGACCTGGCTGCGCGAAGCGCTCGAGGACGTGCTCGTGCTTGATGCGGCCGCGTTTGAAGTACGGCGCAACCGAGGCGGCGATATCATTGGACTGGATATTGTCGACGGCTCGACCATCAAAGTGCTACTGGACAATACTGGTCGGCGGCCGCGCCCGCCTGCCCCGGCGTATGAACAGATAATTCACGGCCGTCCCTGGCGTCTCCTGACCAGCGATGAGCTGATGTACCTGCCGCGGAACCGCCGACCGCACAAGGCGTACGGATTCAGCCCTGTCGAGCAAATCGTCACGACCGTGAACATCGGTCTGCGTCGTCAGGCGATGCAGCTGCAACATTTCACGGAAGGCAATGTTCCGCCCGGCTTGCTGAACGCGCCCGACGGGTGGAGTCCCGAGCAGATCCGCCAATTCCAGGAGTGGTTCGACTCGGTGCTGGCCGGCAATACGGGCAATCGCACCCGCCTCCTGTGGGGCCCCGGCGGTGCCAAATACCAGGCATTCAAAGAGGCGCCGTACAAGGACGATTTCGACGAGTGGTTGGCGCGCATCGTCTGCTATGCCTTCTCGTTGCCGCCGACCGCTTTTACCCCGCAGGTCAATCGCGCGACTGCGCAAACCGCGCAGGAGGCGGCGCTTGAAGAAGGTTTGGCGCCGTTGCTCGGTTGGGTCAAACGGCTCGTGGACGGGGTCATCCAGACCAGGATGGGTCACAATGATCTCGAATTCGCCTGGTCGAATACCCGGCCAACTGACCCGAAGGACCAGGCAATGATTCTCGGCAGCTACGTCAAAGACGGGATCTATACGCTAAATGAGGCGCGCGACATACTCGGAATGCGGCCGGTTGCGGGTGGCGACGAGCCGATGTTTTTAACTGCTCAGGGACCCGTGATGCTGAGTGATGCCGGAGGGAGAAATCCGAATCCGGCAGCCGGCTGATCGATAAGACTGCATTCGGTACGGGTCAGATAATTGGGGCAGGCGCCACCGAGCGAGACTGCAATCTCGTGGTTACCAGTGGGTCAGATCTAGGCGGCGGGCAGGGTACTGCGAATTTTCGCTCAGCTTAGAGCCTTCAGCTTTCAGCAACTTTTGACCAATCGTGCTCAACGCAGCGCTGACAAAGCTGCGATTGTCTGGCGCCGGGCGTCGGCGCGATCCGATGGCCGTTCGAGCGCGATTTAGGGGCACAGTAGGAGCCAAAAATGAGTGTTCTGCCTTCCGACATCGTCGTCTATGGCTCGGCCAATATGCCCGAGGCGGATGGTGCCACCAACGGCGGCGCGGTTGATTTCACTCGCCGCGTTGCGTTTTACGACGTCGCGCCCGCGGGCAGTGTCGACGTGATATCGAGCTCCTCCGGCGACACGGCCACTAAAATCACCTATTATGGTCGTGATCCGACGGGTGTCGTGCAAAGCCAGACTCTGACCTTGAATGGCCAAACCTGGGTAACCGGCTCGCCGACGCTCGAGCGGCTCCTCTTCGCGGCCTTGTCCGGGGCGACAGCCAATGGGCCAGTCGCCAATCCGGGAGGAACTGCGGCTGTCGGCGACGTCGTGCTGGCCGCACACAGCTGTGTGCTGCCGTCCGGCTCCGTCACCACCGATGCGAGCCTGCGTACTGCTCAGAGCGGCTCTGCCAACCACAGCGGCACGAGCCCGGCGCTCTTCAAATTGCAATCGGGCGACGGCAGTGGCGTTTCCGTCGGTCAAATCATCTGGACCGAAAGCGGCACTGGATCTAACCAGTTGCGCCAGATTGTCGGGACGTCGGGGTACGGCACGGACGTGGTTGCGGTCAGTCGTGACTGGAGTACAATCCCGGATAACACGACCACGTACAAAATCCTCCAGGGCATGCTGTTTGAGGTTTCTCCGAATCCGGTGACGGCGGTCATCCGCATGTTCTCGAACACAGCGGCCGACGCCGCGACCGGAGCGCAACGTACATATTACGAAAAAGTGTTTGTCGTGAACAACAATACCGGCACTGCGCTGACTGGAGCACAGGTCGAAGTCGCGAGCGAGACGCCGAGCTTGCCCGCGGGTGCGTTGTTGGACATCGCGTTGACAACGGCTCTGAACGACACGGCTACTGTATCCAACCGCCAAACCGCCCCTTCTTCGGGGATCGCCTCGTTCGTTTCGCAGCCCGCTTTTGTCAATGTCTCTGGTGCGGGAAACCTGCCTTCTGGATCCGCACCCAACGCGGCCGGCGCGCAAGGAGTGTGGCTCCGGCTGACCTTGCCGGCCGGCGCTGCGGCCTATAAGGGCTCGGCTGATTTGCGGACACAGGGCACCACCGTCTAGGGTGCCGTTCGACGCTGTGCGTACCCGCGCCCTCGCGCGCTGTCGTACCCAGGATGAAGCCTTGCGATGACTCAGGCTAACAGGCTTGCCGTATTTTATCTGACGGATAGCAAAATTCTGCGGCGGAAGATAATCCCTGATTTTGATACCGAACTCGAAGGGCTTCACCCTTTGCCAGGCGAAAGCATGCTATTGCTACCGCTAAACCGCCCGCATGATGACACTTCGTGCCGAAGTGCCATTGCGGCCGAAACAGGAGTCTCGCCACCTAGCGGCCGATGCTGCGTCGTTAACAACTCGGGCGATGTGGTTGCCGTCTGCAGCGCCGACCCCACCATCGATACTCACCCCGACGGGCTAGTCGTCGCGAGCGAGATTGCTGGACCTGGCGACCGTTACGTGGGGGGCGTGTTTCATCGGCAATACAAAGTAGCGGGGCCTGCATCCGGACCTGCAGGTTCGACGGTTTGGCTTCCGGTGCGCGATTCGGCGATCTCGCCGATTGTAGAGCATGGCCCGGTTGGCGACGATTAGCGCTGTGGTGCTGGTTTGTGACTCAGATATTCATCATCTCGGGCACGTTGTGGATCGTGCCCGCTGATTGGAACGCAGCCGACAACAGCGTCGAAACTATCGGGGCCGGGGGCGGCGGACAAACAGCCGACGCCTCGTTCGCCGGTTCTGGTGGCGGTGGGGGTGCATATTCCAAGGTGACCAACCTTTCCCTGGTCGCCGGTAATACCGTTGCGGTGCAGATAGGCGGCGGCGGGATTTCCGGGAGTGCTGGTGGCGACACCTGGTTCAACGGAACGGGCCTGGCAACATCCTCGGTCGGTGCCCAAGGGGGCGTCGGAGGAGCCGATAATTCCGGTGGTGCCGGCGGGCTGTCGGCCAACGGCGTCGGCCAGATCAGATTCCCGGGTGGCAGCGGCGGTGCGGTCGGAGGTTCCAACCCGTGGACGGGTGCCGGCGGCGGCGGTGCCGCAGGACCGTACGGGGCGGGCGGGCCTGGCGGTAGCCCAAACAATCAGGTCTTCGCTGGGGGGGGCGGCGGTGGCGGTAATGGAAACGGGACGGCCGGTGCCAATGGCGACGGTGCAACCGGCAATGGCGGCACCGGTGGCAGCGGCAATAGTGAGATCGGCGGCGGAACTGGCGACACGGGCAGTGGCGCCGGCAGCGCGGCGGCAGGATCCGGCGGTGGTGGGGGCGGCGGCAGGTACGGCTCTTCGTCCGACGGCGGCGGCGGTGCAACCGGTGTCGAGTTCGATAGCGCGCACGGCTCCGGAGGTGGTGGCGGAGGCGGCGGTGGACGCGACTTCGGCGGCACCAGCGGCGCCGGCAACGGCGGCATCGGCGCCAATTATGGTGGTGGCGGCGGCGGTGGTGGTTATCCGAGAAATAATACGGATTTTGGCGCGGGGGGCAACGGTGCTCCGGGGGTAATTGTCGTGACGTATACGCCAGCCACCGGCGCCACGGTCACGGCAGACTCTCCGAATGCAGTCGAATATCAAGCGTTCGGTCGCGCCAATCAGCTTGATGCGGTAGAAATTCGCGGGTTGATCTCAAGCGATGGTGGACTGCCGATCGAAGGACGCCCGCAGGTCCGGGGCGACGGTGGAACGCCAATTGAAGCCAGCAGTGGCACGCTCGGGACTTCCTTCCTCCCAATACAATCGACGGGCTCGCTGTCCCCCGGTGCCGAGGCACTCCTGCCATTCGAATTTCATGCCGCTCAATCAGCGAGAGCCGTCAATTGCGCCGAATGGAGCACGATTCAGCCGCTCGACGCCGCTATTGCAATTGAGCTCCTTGCCACTCGACCCGGCGAGACAATGTTCGATTTGGAATGCCTGGCGAATGGCGCGAAGATTTTGATTGATGTACCGCTCTGCCTGCAGTGGGCTGACCCGCCGATTCTCGCGCCGGTCGTTGCTTCTACCCGGCTGCTGCGCTCGCCCGGCAGGGTTCGCGTCCTCGCCGGGCGCGGCAGCCTCCACCGCCTCAGAGGTCTGTGAGGTAACAAATGCGGATTGACACGCCTTTCGCCCCGATCGAGGTCGGTGAAACCGATTGTTTTGCCTTCGACTTCACGCCGGATGTGGGCGCAGCTACGATTGTGTCGACAAACTGGAGTTGCGCGTTGGGGTCTTACGAGACAGCAGTGGATCCGGCGCCGCAGTCGCGAGTTTTGTCAGTTTTTCCGCAGACCGCAATCCAGGTGCGCTCGCCGATCGACGGGTCGCTGCAGACGCGCACGGGGGCGTTTTCCGTCGGCTACATCGGTGGAATGCCTGTCTCAGCAGCCGGCGGAACCTACATTCTAGAGGCCACCGCCAATCTGAGCGACGGGCGTGTGCTAAAGCTCAACGCGACAGTTCAATGCAAGCTGTCCGGATCGTGACGGCGGTACGGCGGGCTCTCCTATTCGGTGAACATCTAACCGCGACAGATTACTGGGAATTCAAATGATGCGGCTTTACGGCGCAATCCAGAAGCTCGAGCCTCAGGACGACGGTACCGTGCGCGTGCACGGGATTGCCACATCCGAGGCGGTAGACGAGCAAGGAGAGATCGTGCGAGCAGATGCCATTCGTGCCGCGATCCCGGATTATATGCGTTTCCCTGCGTTGCGAGAAATGCATCAGCTCTCCGCTGCGGGGACGACGCTCGAAGCGGAGGTTGGCGAAGACGGCACCACGCGGATTGTCGCCCATGTCGTCGATCCGGTCGCAGTCGCAAAGGTGAGAAACCATGTCTATCGGGGTTTCTCCATCGGCGGGCGGGTCACGCAGCGCGAGGCGGGTAACCCGAAGACGATCACTGGCCTTGTCTTGAACGAGATTTCTCTAGTTGACCGTCCGGCCAATCCGGAGGCGGTTTTCGATTGCTGGAAGGCGGCGATGTCGTCGGATACTGCCGCCAGTTCGGCGCATGCGCTCATCCCTAAAGCCGCCCCAACCCACCCAAACCAGGCTCCATTCAACACTCCTATCCAGATCTGGTTTTGCGGCATTCCCGATCACCGTCACCTTGCCAAAGCCGAGGCGCTCAAATGCCTCAAGGGTGATGCCAGACCACCGGAGGGGCGAGACACGAAGAAAATCGAGGTGGCGACAGAACAACACGTCGAGAGCGAAGGGTTGTCCTCTGCCGCGGCTGGCGATGTCGCGGCGTCTCCGTCTCTGGCGGAACGTCTAAGCAATTTCGGTCAGAGTGTTGCTAATGTCATGGCAGATCTCGACTGGTTGACGAGCGCGCTCGGGCCGGAGCCAGCGAACGAGGATGAGACGTCGCAAGAGCGCGTCCAGCTGCAGGCAATCATCACTGAACTTTGCGATTTCTTGAGTTCCTACGCAAACCAAGAGGTGGCCGAGAGCCTACGCGATCCGCACGCAGAGGGCTCAGCACCTGCTCCGGCAAGGCCAGAGGCTCCAGGCGAAGGGTTATCAGATCTTCGACTGGCTGCTTCTTCTCGCGAAAACCATCCTAATACACGGCAGCTTGGCGACGACCTGATGAGGGCCACGACATCGCGGCGGGACCAGGGATTGTTGGATATCGCCCACGCCGCAGATGCGTTCCCGGATGAGCGCGCCGAGAAAACAGCGTTGGCAAAGGTTTTGGCGGAACTCGTTCCGATGATCGAGAAGCTGACTAAGCGGGTCGATAAAATCGCCCGGACCCCCCTACCGCCTTTGACGATGGCCAAAGGCACGGTTTCGGTATCAAAGCAGCAGGATCGCGGAAGCGATATAGATAATACGGAGCCCGAGCTATCGCCCGAAGCCATCACCGCCGCCCTCGCCAAGATGAGCAAGGAAGAGCAGACGCTGACCCTGATAAAGGCCAGCTACGCGACCCCCATTCGGATCCCCGGCTCAGCTGCAGGCCCGCGCTGAGGAAGCAAGCTTGGCGCAGCCGCTGGGAGTAACTTACCTGGACTGAACCCTACAAGCGATACACCATCCGGCCCCGATGGGGCCGTCTCCGAGCCCGGTCTGCCGGGCTTTTTTTGCCCCCCTTCTTCGGGAGGAAATTTGATGAATCCAATCACTCAAGAGTCACTGGAGCTCATGAAAGGGGCTCTGGCAAAGCCGGATTTTCAGCTGGCTAAATCGATTTCGACTGCAACTGGTCTGTTGGCCTATGATCTTCAGGCGCCGGCAAAAAACCTCTACCCGTTTGTCACGCCGCTCCGGAACATTGTTCCGCGCGTTGGTGGCGGCGTCGGTTCTGCAACCAATTGGCGGCAAGTGAACGCGATCATTGGTTCCGGCTTCGACGCAATGGGATGGGTGCCCGAAGGTCAGCGTTCGGGTCAGATGTCGTATTCGACTTCAAACAAAACGTCAGCCTTTGTCACGATTGGCGAGGAAGACGCGGCTACTTTCGAGTCGATTTCCGGCGGCCGCCAGTTCGAGGACATTCAGGCGACGATGGCTTTCCGCCTTCTCCAGAAGATGATGCTGAAGGAGGAGATGGCGATCCTGGCCGGCAATGCCTCTTTGGCGCTGGGTACGCCTTCAACTCCGACACTGTCGGCGTCCGGCGCCGGAGCAACGCTCCCGGCCGCGACGTATTTCGTCAAGGTCGTCGCGCTGACTCTTGAAGGCTACCAGAATTCCAGCGTGCTGGGCGGTATCGCGACGACGAAGACCGTCACCGGAGCCGACGGCAAGAGCTTCACATTGTCCGGCGGTTCTTCTAATATCAGCGCCGAAGCAAGCCAAGCAGTAACTCTCGGCCAGACGCTGTTCTGCTCTGTAACCCCAGTTCAGGGCGCCGTAGCTTACGCGTGGTACATATCGACCTCGAGCGGCAATGAGACCCTTCAGGCGATCACGACTATTAATAGCCTTGCCATGGTTGCGCCGCTCAACGCGGGCACCCAAGCGCAAACCGCTATTGCCGCCGACAACTCGGCGAACCCGAGCTATGCCTATGACGGGCTGTTGACGACGGCGCTGAAGCCGGGCTCGAACGCTTACGTCAACATCATGCCGACCGGCACCGCCGGGGCTGGCACGACGCTGACTGCATCCGGTCGCGGCTCGGTCGTCGAGATCGACACAATGTTCCAGAAGATGTGGGACAACTTCCAGCTGTCGCCGACGGTTCTCTTTGTCAACTCGCAAGAACTCAAAAACATCACGACAAAAGTGCTGTCCAACGCTTCCGGCCCACTGCTGAGATATGATAGCCCAGCCGACGGCAGCGCCGGGGAGTATCAGCTGACTGCGTCAGGAGTGGTTCAGTATTACTACAATCCGTTCGCGCTGAATGGCGGGCTCCGTATCCCCCTTCGCATTCATCCGAAAGTGCCGCCCGGGACCATTATCGGCTGGGCCGAGAACCTGCCGATCCAGTATCAGTCGAACGAAGTGCCGAATGTTGCCGAGGTCAAGACGCGGCAAGACTACTACCAGATCGATTGGCCGATCGTAACTCGTCAGCGCCAAGTCGGCGTCTATGCCGAGGAGGTATTGGCGGTGTATGCTCCGTTTGCGATGGGCGTTCTCTGCAATATCGCAAACGGGTGATGTCAATGCCCGCGATCCAGGCGCTTGCGTCGGAAGCGCCTGTCATGGCAACCCCCGGGTCGATCCCGGGGGTCCACGTCGACAAGGGCTTGATTACCCTGCGCGCTGTGTTTGGCCAAGATGAAGCGAACCACGGGACAGCTCGGTTTCCGGTTGATGACGAGGGTTTGATAGAGGTGCCTGTGGAGGCTGTCTTCCCTTTGACCACCACCGGCGGGTTTGTGATCGCGCGGAGCGACGACGCGCCGATGCCGGCGGGCGCTCTCAAGCTACACCACGACGATGCTGGCGGCTGCTCTTATGCCGGCTGTCGATATCTGCCTAACTCGAGTGGAGATGTTCTCGTCCCTGCCGAAGCGGTTTCCGAGTTGCTGGCGCATGGCTTCGTCCCCGTTTTTGAAGACGAGGTCGGCCCTGTACGGCGGGTGAAATCGTCATCGGGCAATCGTTCTAAAAAGGACTGAGTCGGTGGCCTTTGGAGATTTGACGACGCTGACCGATGTAAAGGGGTGGCTGCAAACCGGACAAGCTGCCTTTCCGGCCAGCGAAGACGCATTGCTTACCCGTCTTATCACGGCGTCGAGCCAATACATTCAAACCTGGCTTAATCGCCAGATCGCGTCAGCCGATTACCTCGAAACGCGAGACGGGACTGGAGGCGATAGGCTGCAGCTCGCGTGTTTTCCGGTCGCGGCAGTGCTTTCCTTAACCATAGACGGTCAGGTTATTCCTGCCGCGACATCGAGCGGCATGGCCGGTTACAGCTTCAGCGCCACCCAACTGTCGCTCAGTGGCTATTGTTTCAATCGCGGGGCTCAGAACGTTGTTGTCTCATATACCGCCGGCTATTCGACGACTCCGCCTGAACTCGCGCAAGCCTGCATCGAGCTCGTGGCGCTGCGGTACCGGGAACGGACCCGCATCGGTGAAGTCTCGAGATCACTGGGGGGTGCTGAG
>JAFASL010000805.1 GCA_019244535.1 Alphaproteobacteria bacterium | reverse complement strand
GAGGGGAGCGCCCGTGAGGCGCGGCGGTGTCACCCGGGCAATCGCGTGCAGCGCCTGAGATCATCCTCGACCGCTTTGCGCCGGTGTCTAGTTACGAGGGACTGTTACACCGCGGTCGTCGCCTCGCCCTCGATCATCGTGAGCGCTGCATCGCGTCGCGCCTCAGTGCGATTGAGCCAACCGGTACCAAAAGTTGGGAAATCGGGAAGCGACCTGTAATAGGCGGCCTGCCGGTCGGCCAGGTTATTCACGAGGCTTCGGGGATCGAACCGGCCCGCAGCCGCCAATGTCTCGGGGCCGATCGAGCCGTCCACGTCGTCACCGCAATTGGTGATGCTGTCGTGGCGCTACCGTCACCCTTCCGAGGTGCGGCTCTCTGCGGCCATCCGCCGCGCAGCTGGCTAGTGAACGTGTTTCGCGTGTGGAACCTGGGCCGGCGACCCGCCACGGGACCGCCGCTCCGATTTTATCTAGAACAGCTCGTCGAGTATGTCTAGTGCTTGTGCGATGATGATCAGGTCGATCCCACCAGTAGAAACGACGCAGCGCGGCCCCGTCGTAGTCAGGTCGCGAAGTGGCATCACCTCCCCCTCTCCTTACCCGACGTTGTATTGAGGAGGGCGGCCCGAGCCAGGGCGTCGGCGTGATCGCCGATATAGCGGCTGTAGGTGCGCTCGATCATCACGACTGAAGTGTCATGGTTGACCGCGACGACCCGAATTGGAACGCCGGCTAGCAGCTGTCGGACGATGCTTGAATGCCGCAACGCATAGAGCGTCACCTCCTGCGGGTCGAGCCCAGCATGCTTGGCAACGCGGGCAAATGGACGTGAGTGGTCGGACTTCTTTCAGGGTTCGCCGCTCGGCTTACCAGCAAAGGAGCGGTCGTTGCTTTTCCTTCGGCCGAGGCAGCCAGCGCCCCCGCAAGTGACAGCGAGATCGGCACCGGGCGTCTCATGACTTTCTTAACACCCTTTCCTTTCCGCGAGACTGGCATCATCACTCGCGGCGCCTTCCCAAGCTGCAGGTCTTGAACTTCGAGCCGGCAGATCTGGCTAATGCGGGCGCCGGTGACAGCCGCAACTTCGACGAGAAGACCAAACTCCTTTCCATACGCCCTGGCCCTTCGATCAGCGCTAGGATGTCAATCTCCCGCAGGATTACGTTACGGGACTCGTCGGCATCGGGGATCGTCGCAAGACCGATTTCCCAAGTTCGGGAGGACAGACGGGTGTCTTTCGATGCAGTGAGATTGAGCGCCGCTTTTAGGATAGTGCAGATACGGTTTATCGAGGCGGCGCGCCGCCCCAACCCGTCCCTCCAATGGCGCAACTCATCGACCGTCAACAGAGCCAGATTTTTGCTGGCGAGACCCGGCGGTAAATGAATCCAAAGTCGGGTGACGTTGTGAAGGTCGCCGCCGCGTGTTTTCAAGTCGCTTTCATAGCGGTCCAGTGCCTGTCTGATGGTAATGGGGCGCCGCTGGGGACAACGGTCCCCAGACGATCTCCATGTGTTATTTTTCGGGCATGGTCCTGCGCTTGCCAATAAAGAAGTATCCTTTCGCCATCGGCTTCCTCGTAGTCGTCGGCGCTGCTGATTGCTTGGCGGCTGTTGCGCCCTTTGCCGTCGGCGAGACGTACCACCCACGTCCCCGCCGTGCGGTTGCGGCGGTAGCCTAGGCCGATCTTCGGGCCTATTTTGATGAACACCGGCACTTTGGACATTGGAAGCCGCAGCCGCGCCGAACGCGTTTCTAGTGTTGCTGAGCGAATCGATCGGGCCACGTTTAAGTTCCTATTAGTGTGCCGGAGTGTGCCGTTGACCGGGGCGAACGCGGACGAACTGTCGAGAACAGGATGCAACTAACCTACTGCTAAAGCAACCTTTTTAGCTTCGGTCGTCGCTGTCCTCCGTAGTTCGGGGCACGCCCTTTCACGGCGGTAACAGGGCTTCGAATCCCCTTGGGGACGCCAGCCAATAGATAAATGGATTAGAGAGTAGAATGGGCAATCAGTGTCCCGGTTGTGTCCTGGAACCAGGCTGGGTATCCTGTCCACTACCACACCGGATCGGCGGACATGTGTAAGGTCACAGCCCGAGGCGACATAGCTCCGCGGTCCGTGTCAAAGGGATTTCGGTCTCATGAGCGTCGTCCATCAGGCGCACGATTGCGCCGCGCCGAAAGGGCGGCTGGTGCCACCGCGATCGCCAAAGCGCTGAACGACCGCAGTAAACCGACAGCTCGGGGCGGTCGCTGGCAGGCCGTGCAGGTCTAGCATCTTTTGAGAGCAGCAGATGAAGCGAATGGTTGACCATCCAGGTGCGGCGGGCTCGCCCGGTACTTGTGGCTCTATCCCGGCGCTCCTCGGGAATGAGTCGGTGGCGATCAAACGCGAATTGACAAAGACCGAATCACTAATACGAAGCCGATGCCCACGCTCCGCCGCTGGCTTGAATTCATCGTCGATGGCGGCGCGCGCGGCCGGATGGTGCTGCAGATCATCGCTACAGGCGGGCGTGCTTCCTCGCAGCTCCAATCCCTGCGTAACGCCGGCTATGTGGAATATTGCGACGATTCCGATAACCCGAGCGGACCGGATCGCGTGCGCGTCACACGAGCGGGTAAGGAGGCGCTCGCCACAAAGACCCAAAAGAGCCGCTGACTTACCAGCGTTTTTGATCGCGGAGGAGGTCATTTCGTCTATCTCGGCGAGAGCGGCTCGGCTTTGAAGCGTGACGTCCATGCCGGTGGAACGGCGGCGAAACCTGGATGGCCTCGTCGCGCTGGTTCCTAACCCGTGATGCTGTCGGCAAGGCGCTCCTCCGCCGTTTTCTCAATGCGCAGAAGCGCGAACGGGCTTGAAAAGGAACCGCTGCCGCGCCCATGACCATCACGTGAACCAGAGGCTGACCCCTGTGCTGCGCCGATTGCTTGAATTGATCGGCGATGCCGGCGAGCGCGGACGCATCAAATCGCAGATCGGCACGTCAGGTGGTCACGTGCGCTCGCAGCTCCGTGCGCTGATTGACTCAGGCTGTGTGGAGTGGGTGATCAAGCGCTCCGAGCACAGATCGCGGTGCGTGCCAACCGACACCCAGTAGGGCGGCTCGTCATTGAGCGCGTCGCGGTCGTAAAGAAAAACGCCGAGCTCGAGATGAAGGCGGCGCGTGTTGGCGCTCGGCCGTCCGGTCATCCAGCCGAGCGGACGCATCCCGGCGATATGCTCGATCGTCTCGATGCCGAGGCGGACATGCTCGCGCTCGACCTCTTCGGGGATCGTCTGGTAGTCGAGCCAACGGCAGCCGTGGCTGACGATCTCGTGCCCATCTTCGACAAAGGCGCGGGTGAGCTCCGGGTTGCGTTCAGCCGCTTGGCGACGGCCGACAGGCAGACCTTGACCCCGTACCGGCGGAACAGGCGCAACAGGCGCCAGCCGCCGACTCGCGAGCCGTATTCGAAAACCGACTCGACGATCGGGCTGCGCACCCCAGGCAATGACGGCATGCCGATTTCGTTGAGGACGCCTTCGGAGACGCCGTCGCCCTCCATCAGCGAGCGCTCGCCGCCGCCCTCAAAATTGAGATTGATGTTGACCGCAATCCGGGCCCCGCCGGGCCATTGCGGGTCGGGCGGACTGGGGCCATAGCCGATAAAGTCGCGATCGTCGGTCATTGTTTCGCCCGGCTCGCTTCACTGAATCCGGCTTAGCCGACAAGGAGATCGGGCACAGCGATGCGGTTGCTGGAAAATTGATGCAAGCTCGGCGCGGTTGGTTGACGCCAGTCAGGAGGAAGGCGTGGCTGGAGTGCTAGGCGGCACTCGCGTTCTCGATTTCGGGCGCTACATTGCAGGACCGTTTTGCGCGGCGCTGCTCGGCGACCTTGGCGCCGAGGTGATCCGCATCGAGCGGATCGGGGGCGGCGAGGACCGCGGGATGATCCCGGTCGGCACGGGCTCCGATGGGGGCGGCGCGATGTTTCTCGCGATGAACCGCAACAAGCTCGGAATGACCTTGGACCCGGCCGCGCCGCAGGGCCGCGAGATCGTGCGGAAACTGGTCGCAACAGCCGATGTCGTCGTCGCCAACCTGCCGCCGCGCGTATTGCGGTCTTTGGGGCTCGATCTGGACAGCCTTCGCCACATCAAGCCCGACATCATCCTGACAACGGTAACCGGTTTCGGCTCTGGCGGGCCGCTCAGCCACAAGCACGGCTTCGATGGCATAGGGCAGACAATGAGCGGTGCCGTTTATCTGTCCGGCACGCCCGAGCAGCCGATCGCGATCAAGGTGCCGTGGGTCGATTTCGGCACCGCCTGTTTATCCGCGTTCGGCACGCTGGCGGCGCTGATCGAGCGCGGAAAGACTGGACGCGGCCAAAAGGTCGAGGGCGCCTTGCTGCGCACCGCGATCGCATTCACCAACGCGACATTGATCGAACAGGCGCTGACTGGCGTCAATCGCACGGCGATCGTCAATCGCGGATTCAACTCGGCGCCAGCCGACATCTTCCGGACCAAAGACGGCTGGATCGTTGCGACCGTAATCGGGGAGCCGATGTTTCGCCGCTGGGCCAGGATGATAGGCGAGGAGCACTGGCTCGACGACCCCCGCTTCAAGGACGACCAGTCGCGCGCCGACCACGGCGAGATCATCTCGGCCCGCATGTCCGAATGGTGCGCGTCGCGGAACTGCGCCGAGGCGCTGGCTGCGCTTGAGGAGGCCAGCATCGTCGCCGGCCAGGTCTATTCGCCGCAACAGGCGCTCGACGACCCGCATATCCGCGCCGCCGGTCTCCTTGAGGAGGTGACGTTTCCGGGTGTCGGCGGCACCTTGCCATTGGCCCCGACGCCGATCGAGTTGTCCGAGACCCCCGGCACTTACCGCCGCCGGGCGCCGCTGATCGGCGAGCACACCGACGAGATCCTGCGCAGCCTCGGCTACGATGAGACGCAGATCGCCGCGCTGCGCGAAGCGCGGGTGATTTAGAGGACCAGCTGGGTCTGGGTGACGAGGGCGACGAGGCGGCCCTCCCGGGTCGAAATGCGGGTTTGCCAGATCATCGTACGCCTACCGCGGTGGACCGGCGTTGTCTCGCCTATTACCCGCGTCCCGACCGGCGCCGGCGCGACAAAGTTGGTCTTGCTCTCGACGGTTGTGGTCCCGGCGCCCTGCGGCAGATTGACGATCGTTCCCATCGCACCGAGCGTGTCGGCGAAGGCCATGATTGCGCCGCCGTGAAGCACCGCCGGATTGGTGCACAGATCCTCTCGGACGGTCATCTCTGCGACGACTTTGTCCCGCGAGGCGCTCACGAATTCGATGCCCAAAAGCTCGGCAAAGGGCAGCTTTGTTTCATTCACCCGATCGAGCAGGTCCAAGGTGTGCCCTCCTCCCTGATCTGCATTTCTAGGGACAGAGAAACATCCGCCGCGGTTTTCTGGCAAGCTCGGTTGCAGAAAGTGCCGGAGATCTGATCGTCACGGTTATGCCACGATTGTCCGCGAAAGCCTGCGTTTTGTCGGCTGGCACGATTCCCGAGAGGATATGGGTGCATGCAGAGAGCGGCAATCATTGCGCTCGCGTCCACGCTGTTCGTCGCAGGCGGCGTTTTTGCCCAGCAGAAGGCAGGCAAGGACGGCGTCTACGAGGAACTGAACTTCTTTGACGAGGCATTCGAGCGAATTCGCCAGGACTCGGTCGATGCGGTCAGCGACTCGAAGCTGATCGGCGCTGCGATTTCCGGGATGTTGACCGGCCTCGATGCGCGGTCGTCGTTTCTCGACGAGGCCGCGTACAAAGCTTTGCAGACCCCCTCGAGTGACAGCGGGGCCGGCATCGGGATCGTGGTCACGATCGAGAACGGTCAGCTGAAGGTCATCTCACCGCAGGATGGATCGCCAGCAGCGCAAGCCGGCGTCAAGCCGGGGGACCTGATCTTTTCAATCGACAAGGAGCCGACCTACGACCTCACTTTGGCCGAGGCCGAACAGAAGCTCCGCGGGCCCGCCGGGAGCGAGGTCGAGCTGACGTTGCGCCGCGGCAATGGCGGACCGATCGATGTCAAAATGAAGCGCGAACCGTTCAACCTTCAGACGGTGTCGGGGCGCATCGAAGGCGGCAATATCGGCTATCTCCGCGTCGCCGGGTTCGACGGCACAACACAGACCGCATTCACCACCGCGGTCCAGGACATTCGGCAGCGTGCCGGAAACAAGCTGATCGGATTCATTCTCGATTTGCGCAACAACCCCGGCGGCAATTTCGACGCGGCGGTCGCCACCGCCGACGCGCTGATCGATAAGGGCGATATTGCGGTCGTCAAAGGCCGCAAGCCGGCTGCAACCAAGCGCATCAGCGCCACTCCCGGCGATCTCGCAAAAGGTCTCCCGATCGTCGCGCTGATCAATGGGGGGACCGCGCGCGAGGCCGAGCTCGTGGTTGGTGCTCTGCAGGACAATAAGCGCGCGGTGACGCTCGGCACCAAAAGTTTTGGCGAGAGCGCGATCGAAACCCTGATCCCGCTCGGCAGTGGCGGCGCCATTCGTTTGACGACGGCGCGTTTCACGACCCCCAGTGGCCGGGAGATCCAGGGCAAAGGTCTGGAGCCTGATCTCAGTGTGAGCGCGCTCAAGCTCGCCAAGCTTGGGCGTGGCGAAGGCCGCCACGAGGCCGATCTGCCCGGCGCGCTCAAGAACCCCGATCAGGCGGCCACGCCGCCCGCCAAACCGCCGGCCGATGCGCCGCCGGGAGCCACCGCCACACCGGCGCCCGAGGAGGCCCCCTCGGTCGCAACCGGCGACATCGGCTCGACGAGCGACGAGCAATTAACCCAAGCCATCGATGTGCTTCGCGGACTATCGTTGATCGGAAAGCGCGCCGCGGGCTGAATGCAGAACGTCGGAGAATTCGACTTTATCGTTGTCGGCGCCGGCTCTGCCGGCTGCGTGCTGGCGAACCGGCTGACGGCTGACCGGACGAGCCGCATGCTGCTGATCGAGGCGGGCGGCAAGGACCGCAACCCGTGGATCCACATCCCGGCTGGGTTCTACCGCAACATCTTCCACCCTAAGATCACCTGGGTGTTCGAGACGGAGCCTCTCGCCGAGCTCGGCGGCCGCCGCATGCTGTGGCCGCGCGGCAAAGTGCTCGGCGGGTCGAGCTCGATCAACGGGCTTATTTACATCCGCGGCCAGAGGCAGGACTTCGATTTGTGGCGCCAGATGGGCAATGCCGGCTGGTCGTATGAGGATGTACTGCCCTATTTCCGCCGCGCCGAGCACCAGGAACGCGGCGCCGACGAGCATCATGGCGCCGGCGGACCGCTCTGCGTCTCCGATCTGCGGGCGCGCCACGAATTGCACGATGCTTTCATCGCTGGAGCGCAGGAGGCGGGTCACCGGCTGAACCCCGATTTCAACGGCGTCGAGCAGGATGGCGTCGGCCCGTTGCAGGTGACGGTGCGCCACATGCGCCGCTGCAGCGCTGCGGTGGCGTATCTGCGGCCGGCAATGAAGCGCCCCAATCTCCGCGTGGAGCTGCGCGCATTGGCGCATCGGGTGCTGTTCGACGGCCGGCGCGCCATCGGCTTGGAATATTCCCGGGGCGGGGTGCTGCACCGGGCGCGAGCGCGACGGGAGGTGTTGCTGGCCGGCGGCTCGATCAACTCGCCGCAGCTGCTGCAATTATCGGGGATCGGACCAGGACAACTGCTGCGGGAGCACGGCATCGAGGTGGTGCACGAACTGCCCGGGGTCGGCGAGAACCTGCAGGATCACCTGAATTCGCGCGTGGTTTATCGCGCGCGCCGCGCCAACACTTTGAACGAGATTTCGCGCAGCTGGCTGCGGCAGACCCATGCCGGGCTCTCATATGCGCTGGCGCGCCGCGGCGCATTGATGATGGGAGCCGCCCCGATCGGGCTTTTCGCACGCACCCGGCCGGGTCTCGCTTCGCCCGATGTGCAATATCAATTCCTCGCCGGCAGCTTTGTCCGGCCGGGCGAAGAGATGCACGATTTCCCGGCCTGCCAGGCGACATGCATTCCGTGCCGCCCGGAGAGCCGCGGCTGGCTGCGGATCCGCTCGCCCGATCCTGCTGCCCCGCCGGCGATTCAGCCCAATTATTTGTCGACCCAGTCTGACAAGGGCACGTTGATCGCCGGCCTCAGGATCGCGCGCGGCGTCTTCCAGACCGCCGCGATGCAGAAATGTGTCTCCGAGGAATTCTTGCCCGGCCCGGCGGCCCAGAGCGACGCAGACTTTCTCGACCACATCCGCCAAGCCGCCGGCACGACCTATCATCCGACCAGCACCTGCATGATGGGGCCGCCCGAAAGAGCCGTTGTCGACACCGAGCTGCGGGTTCACGGCATCGAGGGTCTGCGCATCATCGACGCTTCGATCATGCCGACGGTGGTTTCAGGCAACACCAACGCCGCGACGATCATGATTGCCGAGAAGGGGGCCGATATGATCCTGGCGCACGCCCGCTCGGGTCCGGCAATCGTACACAAGGCCGCATAAAATCAGGCCAAGCCGCCCGGTTTGAGACGCCCGCGCGCCGCAGCGCTCCGTTCGCTGTTTTTGCTGTTTATTGCAGCGAAATAACAGCCATCAGCGTCGCGTCCACCGCGGAAATCCTAAGCCGAGACGGCTGGACCAGCGCGTGCAGCAGTAAAATTCACTCCGTTCCTCTGCTGTTTATTCGCGACGCTCCAGCTAGCCGCAGGTAAATCGGGTGATAAGTATATCATAACATCGTAAATTGTCAAATTGTTAACGCCAATCGGCCGTCGTGGCCTCTACTTCAGCCGGCCCGCGGGCGGCTCGCCAGGCGTGGGTTGCGGTCCGCGATACAGCGTAACGGGGGTCGGCAAATCGGATTGTGAAGGGACCGTCGCCGGGGCTCGGCAACGACGAGCA
Source organism: Alphaproteobacteria bacterium (assembly GCA_019244535.1). Taxonomy (GTDB): domain Bacteria; phylum Pseudomonadota; class Alphaproteobacteria; order ATCC43930; family CGMCC-115725; genus AP-15. Next base: position 441 of record JAFASL010000805.1, on the reverse strand, counting down.
TGCGCCGGAAGCGATTATTGCTCAGCTCGAACGGCGCGATCTACCGCCTATCGCCGCGCGCCGTGACAAAGCACAGATGCTCGGCGCGCATCTTGGGCGCCTGCGGATCATCAACGTCGCGCTCGATGCGCCGCAGCCCGGCCGCATACGCCGCGTCGGATAGTGATAGCAATTGCGAATTACGCTCGCGGAATCGCATGGCCGACAACAGCGCCGCCAATTCCCGCTCGCGGTAGACATGCCGCCGCATCAACTCAATTCTGGTAAAACCGGTTGCGCTCATTTCCGAAACGATCGCGTCGGGCGGCCAGAAATCGGCGAAATCGCGGCTCTTCGCCTCCGGAAAATAAGCGTAATACAGCCAGTCGTCGGACTCCTGCGGACATATATTGTAGAGCGCGAACCGCCCGCTGCGCCGCAGCACGCGAAAGGCCTCTCGCA
>JAFASL010000113.1 GCA_019244535.1 Alphaproteobacteria bacterium | reverse complement strand
TACTGGCTTGCCACGCCACTGGCGCCTTTGCGCCGATTCCCGCCTTTCAAGATGCCGATCGCCAACGAGTCAGATCGACCCTCGGGCATTGCCGCGTAAGCCACATTCAGCTGGCGTTCGCTCAGCGTTTTTGTCGGGCGCGGCGTCGAACGAACCCGCGCGGAAAACGGACCTGTGAACGCGGGATTTGCCCGTTGACAAGGGGTGGGTTGCGTAATATTTAACCAATCGGTTATTTAACTGATTGGGATAATATGGTCACAGATGCCTTGAGCACCACCTTTGGCGCACTTGCCGATCCCACGCGCCGCGCAATCTTGGCACGGCTGACCGAAGGCGAGGCTTCGGTCACCGAATTGGCCGAACCGCTCACGATGAGTCTTCCGGGTGTCTCGAAGCACCTGAAGGTATTGGAACGCGCGGGTCTCATTTCGCGCGGCCGCACGGCGCAGTGGCGTCCCTGCCGGCTAGCCCCTCAACCGCTTAAAGCGGCCACCGACTGGCTCGAAATATATCGACCGTTTTGGGACGAAAGCCTCGACCGTCTGGCCCATCACCTGCGCGAGCTGCAGCAAAAGGACAAATCGCCATGAGCGACGACCGAAAATTGGTCATCAGGCGAGTGCTGGATGCGCCGCGGTCGCTGGTCTTTGCCGCCTGGATCGACGAGCAACAGGCCGCCCGATGGTGGGGGCCAAAGGGCTTCACTACGGTCGCCAACAAAATGGATGTGCGGGTCGGCGGCGAGTGGCGCCGCCAGATGCGCTCCCCGGAGGGTGCTGAACACCATTCACGCGGCATTTACCGCGAAATCGTTGAGCCGGAGCGATTGGTCTTTACCTTCTCGTGGGACCGGGGTGGGGCTCCGGGACATGGCCCCGAGACCCTGGTGACCTTGACATTCGCCGATCTGGGCGGTGATCGCACCGAGCTTACGCTCAGTCAAGAATTGTTCGAAACCGCCGCGGCCCGTGATGCGCATTATCACGGTTGGTCGGGCTGTCTCGACGAACTCTCCGAGTATCTGACCGCCGCCGTGCATAGCCTCGGAGAGAAGCGATGAACTCTCGCTATCGCTGGGTCATTGTCGCGGCGGGCGCGTTTATGGGCTGTATCGCAATCGGCTCCATCTTTTCGCTGCCCGTGTTCCTGCAACCGATGTCCGCCGCGACGGGCTGGTCGCGCACCGACATCGCCTTCGCGATGACCCTCAACTTTATTGCGATGGGCGTTGCGGCCTTCGGCTGGGGCATGATGATGGATCGGGTCGGCCCCCGTCCCGTTCTGCTTTGCGGTAGCACGGTCTTGGGGCTTGGCCTGGTGCTGGCAAGCCGCGCTCCCACGGTGTCAGTATTTCAGTTTTGCTATGGCGTGCTGGTTGGCGTGGGGGGCGGCGCTATTTTTGCGCCGCTGATGGCGACCGTCGCCGCGTGGTTCGATCGGCACCGCAGCCTCGCGATCTCGCTCGTCTCGGCCGGCATGGGCGTGGCACCCATGACCGTGGCACCAATCGCCGCGGCCCTGGTCTCGACCTACGATTGGCGTTTCGCGCAACTATTGATCGGCGTGTCCGTCTGGGCGCTGTTGCTGCCGGCAGCATTGTTGGTGCACCGAGCGCCGGCAGTGGCCGGCGACGGCGGGGGCCGCGGCGGCGAACCGCCGGTGACTGTGCGGGCGGCGTTGATGTCGCCGCAATTCGCGGTGCTGGGCCTGACCTATTTCCTGTGCTGTGCGACCCATTCCGGCCCGCTGTTCCACACTGTCAGCTATGCGGTCTCCTGCGGGCTGCCGATGATGGTCGCGGTGTCGATCTACAGCGTGGAAGGGCTGTCAGGTCTGGCCGGGCGCATTGGATTCGGATTGCTCGGTGATGGATTCGGCGCAAAGCGAGCCTTCGTCGGCGGGTTGCTGGTGCAGGCCCTGGCGGCGGGCGCCTACATGTTCGCCCACGACCAGTATGAATTCTATGGCGTGGCAATCGTCTTTGGATTTGCCTACGCAGGCGTGATGCCGCTCTATGCGGTGCTCGTGCGGGAGAACTTCCCGGTGCAGATCATCGGGGCGGTCGTTGGCGCCGCGACCATGGCATCCTGCCTGGGCATGGCGACAGGGCCGCTCATCGGCGGCGTGATCTTCGATACATACGGGACCTACCGCTGGCTTTACATCAGCTCGTTCACGACCGGGCTTGTTGCGATAGCGATCATGCTTGCTTTCCGGCCATCACAGCCGCCGAGCAAGACGCCGGCAAGTTCCGACCTCGGCACCGTCCCGGCGGAGTAGCAACTCCGTCCTGAAAATCGCAAAGGAGCACTTCCTATGATTACAATCTCCGCCTTCAAATGGGTCCCCGACTTTGCACAGGGTCTCGTTCGTGATTTGCGCGTGCGGTGGGCGTTGGAGGAAGCCGGCCTGCCTTACAAAACACGGCTTCTTGAACAGGGTGATCAAGACAAGCCGGACTATCGCGCGTTACAGCCTTTCGGTCAGGTGCCGATCCTTGAAGAAGACGGCCTCGTGCTGTTCGAATCCGGGGCGATTGTGCTGCATATCGGCGAGCGGAGCGAGACACTGCTCCCGAAGGACGTGGGTGCACGAGCGCGTGCAATGCAATGGTTGATTGCGGCGCTGAATTCCATTGAGCCGTCGATCATGAACGTCGCGCTGATCGATATCTTCTACCCGAATGAAGAATGGGCCAAGTTGCGCCGGCCGGCCGCCGTCGAGTTTGCGCAAAAACGGCTCTCCGCTCTCTCCAAATCGCTCGGCGACAAACCGTACCTCGATGGCGACCGCTTTAGTGCGGGCGATCTGATGATGGTTACCGTGCTCCGGATCCTGAGGCATACCGATATCGTCTCAAGCGAGAAGCGCCTGGCCGCCTATGTCGAACATTGTACCGCGCGGTCGGCCTTCAAACGCGCGCTCGATGCGCAACTCGGCGATTTCCGGATCGCTGCATGACCGCTTCCGCACCCCGACTGGGTAACCGCACCGAACGGCAGTTCACCACCCAGCGCAGCCGCCCAAAGCCCACCGCCATTAAGGTCGGCTTTGGGGCATATCCGGTCGTTCGACGGCCGACCCTAGGCGACGCGATATGCCCCTGTCCGGCCATTGCCGGTGGGGACACGCAACGGAGAGGTTGGACTGCGAGCGCGCCGTCTGAATATTTCTCACAGCGCGGTCATGCCGCCGTCCACGAACAGCAGGGCGCCGGTGACGTAGGAGGCATCATCGGAGGCCAAAAACAGGATCGCGGCGGCGACCTCCTCGGCTCTGCCCGGGCGCTTCAGCATGGTGCCTTGTGCGGCCCTGGCGTTGTACTGCTCGACGGTCTCGCCGGACGCGGCGATGCGGCGCTGATGGAACGGCGTGAAGATCGGGCCAGGGCCGACGGCGTTCACGCGAATGCCCTCCGGCGAGTGGTCGGCGGCGAGCGCCCGCGTCAGGCCCGCGACCGCGGCCTTGGTGGTGTCGTACTGCAGGTTGCCGCCGCCTGCGACGACGGAACGTACCGAGGCGACGTTAACGATGGCGCCGCCCTTGTTGCGGCGCATCAGCGGAACCGCCGCCTTGGCACAGAAGACGTAGCCCATCAGGTTGACGTCGAGGATCTCTTTCCAGCTCTCAGCACTCGCCTCATCGACCTTCTCGTATTTGCGGATGCCGGCATTGTTGATCAGGATGTCAAGACGCCCGAACTTTTGCGCGGCACCGTTGACAAAGTCGCGGCATGCGGCCTCGGTGCCAACGTCAGCCTGCGTGAAGGCGATCTTGGCCCCGGCGGTCTCGAGCTCGGCCGCGACGCGCTGGCCGCGCTCGCCGTCCCGATCGCAGAATGCCACGCTCGCGCCCTCGGCGAGGAAACGCCTGACCGTCGCCTCGCCGATCCCCGATCCACCGCCCGTCACCGCTGCAACCTTGCTGTCGAGCCTACCCATCTTCCCACCTTCCACTGCATCGCGAACACGAATCCACGATACGCCGTATCCATCCAGTGGGCACCGCCTTGTTGGCCCGGCCTGGGTGTCCACCGCGCAGGAATACTACGACGCGGCCGACCTCTGGCCCCTGGACCCCGAGGGCAATATCTTACTGATGGGTATCGTCGAAGAAGCGGAAGGGGTGCAGAACATACGCGACATTTTGCGTCAGGCGAGGGGCATCGGCGCCATCTGGGCAGGCCCCGGGGACATGTCGGTGTCGATGGGATTGCGCGGCCAAGCCAGCCATCCAGCCGTGCAGGAAAATCTGCTGCGCGTCCTGGCCGCCTGCAAAGAGTTCGGCGTCCCCTGTG
>JAFASL010000909.1 GCA_019244535.1 Alphaproteobacteria bacterium | reverse complement strand
TGTGGTTCGAGGAGCCGGGCCACCTGCATCGTCAAGGTCGATGCCCCGGACACGACACGCCTGCTTGCCGCCAATTGCGCAGCGGCGCGCAACGCGGCGAGCGGGTCGACGCCGAGGTGCCACGCAAAGCGCGCATCTTCGGCGGCAACCAGCATGCGGCGATAAAGCGGGTCGACTTGGTCGGGTTCGACCGGCAGCCGCCATTTGCCGTCGGCACTGAGGAACCCCCGCAGGATCGAGCCGTCCACGGCGAGGACGAGCACCGATACATCGCGCCCGCGGTCGAGCGCCGGCGGCGGTATGGCGTGATAGGCGGCGGCTGTTGCAATCATGAACACTGCGGCCGCTGCGGCGATCCGCAAGCGCCGCTTTCCTCCCTTTCCGCCTTTGGGGGCGGAGAGGGTTGGGGTGAGGTGGGGGGAGCCCCCGTTCGGAATAGCGGCCCGGCCCACCTCACCCTCCCCGCCGCTAGGGCGGCGGGTCCCCTCCCCCTCCCCCCGCAAGCGGGCGGAGAGGGCGATAATGCGAGAGATTACATTCAACGACTTATCGGGCACCGACGGTCAGCTTGCCGATTGCGGTGCGCCCGGTGGCCTCGGGGTCGTACATGTCCTCGGCAACGAGCGCCGGGTATTTGAATTCGCCGGGTGTGACGGCGCGGACGAGATAGGCGAGCGTGAAGTCTCTCGCGCCGTTTTTGAGGTCGAGCGCAGCGATAAAGCGGTCATCGCGCCGCTCGGTGTAGGTCGCATCCGTCAATTCCGGGAGCCAGGAATAATCGGTCGCCGAGCGGCCCTTCGAGACCGTTGCCGTCTCGATCTCGAACCCGGCCGGCAACAGGTCGACGACGAGGGTCTGCGCCGATTGCGAAGCATCGGTCCGCGTCCCCCTTATGACGACGACGAAGAGGTCGGTTTGCCGCACCTTGCTCAGATCTGCCGCCGTACCGTCCGGCCGGAATATGCCGCGACTGACATTGTAGCCCTTGCTCTCGGCCGGCAGATCGGCGGCCGGCACTCCGGTTATCGACACGGCACGCCAGGCGGGCGTATCGCCGCGATTGGTGATCGCGGTCGGCGAGGCGCCCGCGCCGAGAAGCCGGCGCAGATAGAGCGGCTCGCTGCGCGACTGGGGCGCGCCGTTGTCGGTCGCGATCGTCATCGCGCCGCCGCCGGACTTTGCCGCCGCTTCGGCCGCCATCAGCAGCCACGCTTGTTCCTGCGTGCTGGTGCGCGCGGCCCGGCTGAAACGCTCGGCGATGCCGTCGACAAGGGAAGTGAGCCGCGCCTGGCTGCCGGGATTGGCGGCGGCAAACGACAGAACGGCAGCGCTGTCGCGCAATTCGCTGCCATAATCGACATAGCGGATCGCCGCCGACCGCGGCGGTCCCGGAACGAGGGCCGCGTCATAGGCGGCCGCGGCGCGCGCTGCATCGCCATATTGCGCGAGCGCCGCCGCGGTCTGAGCTTTGGCGAGTTGGGTCGGCAGCCGCGCCATCTGCGTTTCGTAGAAATAGCGCAGCCCGTCCAGATCGTCGGATTTCGCACGCGCCAGCACGTAATGGGCGTAAGCCATCGCCGGCAGGTCCCCGACCTCCGTGTGGTCTTGAAGTACATAATCGCGCAGCCAGGAGACCGCGGCTTTGATCGCGAAATCCGGCACGTTCTTGCCGTGCTCCTTGGCGCGCATCAGAAAATCGGCGGCGTAGGCGTCGAGCCACGGCACCGTTTCGCCGGTGTCGCTCCACACGCCGAAGCTGCCGTCGGAGCGCTGCAATTCGACGATGTGCCCGATCGCACGGTCGAGTGTCTCGGCGGTTGCCGGACCCGGATCGGTGCGCCACAGATGCGCGACTTCCTCGACATAGAGCAAGGGTAGGGCTCGGCTCGTCGTCTGCTCGAGGCAGCCATAGGCGTAGCGCTCCAATGTGCGCAGCAAGCCCGGAGCATCCCAATCCGGACGCGGGCTGACCGTGAGCAGAGCCTCCGCGGTGCCCGGCAGAAACTCGTCGGCCGCGCCGTCGTCCAATATGACGGTTTCACCCGGCTGCAGCCGCCCGACAAAGCGGCGCAATTGGTAGGCTTGGGCGGGCCGCACACCGATGGTGAAATCGCGCGTGATCCTCAGATCGCCGGGCCCCGACAGCTCAAGCTTCAGCTCCGCATTGCCCGGCGCCGCCGCGGACAACACGAAGCCGTCGTTGAAGTTGCCGCCGGGAGCGAGCTTGATGCTGCGGCCCGCCGGCGCCTTGAACTGCGCAGGACCGGCAGCCGACAAGCTCAAATGAAAATCTCCGGCTGCGCCTTCGAGATTGTTGATCGTGACGCCGATCCGTGCGGCGTCGCCAGGGGCGAGAAACCGGGGCAACGACACCGTCGTCACGACCGGGTCGCGGATCGTCATCGAGGCGGTAGCGGAGCCTGCCCTTTGAGCCGAGAATGCGACCGCCATCAACCGCAGCTGCCCCTGAAAGTCGGGGATATCGAAGGGGATGCGGGCGGCTCCGTCGCCGTCCAGCCGAACAATGCCGGAGAACAAGGCAACAACCTTGCTGCTCTTGTCCGGCAGTCCGGCCACGGAGCGTTTGGCAAAGCTGTCCCCGCCGCTGCGCAAAACGCCGACGGCGTCCGCATGCGCATCGATCAATCGGCCGTAGAGGTCGCGTAATTCGACGCCGAGCTGGCGTTTGCCGAAATAGTATTTCTCGGGCGCCGGGCTGTTGAACTCGGTCAGCTTCAGCACCGCCTCGTCGACTGCGGCGAGCGTGACATAGGCCTCTTCGCCGGCGGCGAGCCCTGCCACCTTGACCGGGATCTCGACCGGGCCGCGCGGCCGCGCCACATCGGGCGCCGCCAATGCCGGCGCGAGCGTGCGGGGGCTCGTGTCGATCCCGAGCCACGCGACTCCGAGGGCCCGGCCCGGGCCGCGCTGGTGCGGCCCGGGCGCATCCGAGGGACGGTAGACACTCACGAGCGCATAAACGCCGCTGCCCCACGATGCGTCGACTGGGATCTCGATCGTGGCGCCGTCCACCGGCAAGTCTAGCGCCCGTAATGCCAGAATACGGTCCGAGGCGATCGCCAGCTCGGCTGGCCCGGCGAACGGCGCCTTAACGAACAATTTGACCGTATCGCCCGGCTGGTAGCTCGGCTTGTCGAGCGCCGTCTCGAGCTTGTCGGGAACGTCCGGCAGCTCCGCCTCGATCCACCAGCCGACACGGAACCTCAGGCTCGATTGCGCGCCGCTCGTCGGGTCCGTCACCTCCCAGCGGTAGCGTCCGGCCGGCAATTGCCGCGCCAGGGCCGCCGGCGCGTCGGCGCCGATGTCGATCGCGCCGGTGTCGATCGGCTGACTGCGGATATGCGATTTGTGGCGCCACACGCCATTCACCGAATACCAACGGTATTCCCAATTTTCGCGCAGCAATTCGAAGCGCAGACCATTGACCGCGATCGGCGAGCCCCGCGGATCGACGGCGATCACGTCGAGCTTGGCCTCGGCGCCTTCGGGAACCGCATCGTCGCTGGCGGGTGAGCGCAGCCCGATCGCAACCGGACGCCGCCGGATCGGCCGGGTCAGGCTTTCATAGACCGCGCGGCCGCTCGGCTCGAACACGCCGACCCGGATCGTTGCGGCGAGCGGCCGGCTCAGGTCGGGCAAATCGTTGAGCGCGACCGACAATCGCGCCTTGCCGTTCTCGTCGGTGGGCGGCGCCTCGATGTCGCGCCGGTCCCCGGTGAACTCCTCGTCCACCAGACCGAAATGAAAGCCCGGCAACGCCGGGAACGGGTTATCCTCGAGAGAGATGACGGCCTCGGCCTCGATCCCCAACCCGGCTCCCGGCGCGCCGTAATAAAACCCGGCATCGACATCGACTGGAAAAACCTCGCCCGGGCGGATCGGTCCCTCGCCGGCGGCGAGCGCGACCTTGAGCTGCGGCGGGACAAAATCTTCGACGCGGAATTCGGCCGAGCCGATCGGCGGCGCTTTCGGGTCGAGCCGCAATTCAACCCGCCACGCGCCAAACCGCGCATCGCGCGGCAATGCAAAGCGTTCCTGGTAGGCGCCCAGCCGATCGCCCGCCAATTGCCGCTTCTCGACTTCAACCCCATCGGGCCGCAACAGCCGCAACCCGACGGGCAGACCCGACATCGCATCGGCCTTGTCGTCGCGCACCAGCGCGATCAGCTCGACGGTCTCGCCGGGCCGATAGATGCCGCGGTCTATGTAAAGAAACGCGTCGACGGGGCCGGGTTGCGGCCGGCCGCTGACGCCGCGGTCGCCGAGGTCGAAGGCGGGGCGGCCGATTTCGAGAAAATTGAAGTCGTTGTCCGCACCATGCGCGGTCACCGCAAATGGCTCGTCACCGCCGCTGCCACGCAGCAGCCCGCCGGCAAAGCGCGCGATGCCGCCGGCATCGCTCGTAGCCGCGGCGAGTTCGCCGTTGTTGCGGGCGTAGAGGCGGACCGCGATGCCGGGGATTGGATTGCCGTCGGCGAGCGAACGGACATCAACGGCGAGGCCATCTGTCCCCTTGTACGCCGCCAAACCGAGATCGGAGACGAGCACCCAATTCGTCGCCGGCTCGGCGTATTGGTCCTGCATCAGGTCGGTGCGCTCGGCTACGGCGAGGTAAACGCCGGGCCCCTTTTCATGAAGCATGTCCTTGAGGGGGATGGCGGTCGTGATCGGGCGGTTGCGCTCGCCGGCAATCGCCATCTCGCCCTCCCAGACGAGGCTGCCGGTGCGGCTAATGACCTCATCGACCTCATAGGACGAAAGGCTCATCCTCAGCCGCTCGGCGTCGATGCTCGGGACGAGGTTGCGCTCGTTGACCCGCAGCAGGCGCAATTTGACCTTGTCCACATTGACCGTAGTCAGCGGCAAACCCCCGGTGTTCTGCTTGGGGAGCACGTAGCCAGTCCCGGAGAAGCGCAGCTGCGGTTTGCGATCCGGGATGACGATGCGCTGCGTGAAGGTGTCGAGCAGCCGTTCGCCGGTGGCGGCCGGCAGGCCGGCCAGCACTTCGACATTGTAGACACCGCCGTGTTTCATCCCGTCGAGGCACATCGTGTCGCCGCGCGCCGTCACGATGCCGTCGAGCGGAGGTTGGCTGCGCACAAAGGAGCCGTAGGACAGGTCGCTCTTGCGGGCGATGTCCTCGTTGAATTTGAGGCAGGCGCGGCCCCACTCGGCCTCAGCCTGGACATCGACTTTGGTGACGCGGAACGCGACCAGCCGGCGCAATTGCTCGGCGCGCTCGGCAATCGCGGCCGACTGGGTGAATTGGAGGCCGGCTTCGAAAGCCGCGAGCGCCTCCTTTTGCTTGTCGTGGCGGTCGTAGTCGCGGCCGATAACAAACAGCGCCACGCCGCGCTCGACCGGATCGGTCGATTTCAGATAGGCGTTGAAGGCGCTCGCCATCGCGTGGTCGTCCTCGGCGGCGAGCTCGCTCTGTGCGAGCCGCAGCCAGACGAGACCGTCATCGGCGCCGTTGGTGATCGCGCGGGTCAATTCGTCGATCGCGGCGGCATAGCGTTTTTCGCGGTAATCCGTCTCGGCCATGCGTCGCCAGCCGGCAATCATCGCCGGTTGCCGCTTGTTGGCCGGAATGCGCTCGATCAGCTCCCGCCGCCAGTCCTTCGCCGCGTCGGCGAGGTTCTTGGGCTGGAATTCCTGGCCCAGCGCCGGCGCGGCAAGCGACACAAGGCAGAGCACTAAAAGTGCGCGCAACATGGATCACCCCCCGGAGATGCCCCATCCAGGCTATACCTCGGGCGTCATCGAGTCGCCCCGGCTTGAGGCTTCGGGCGAAACTGTAGCAGTCTGCGGCCAGCAGGAATTCGTTCAGCGCACGCAGGAGAGGAATATGAAGGTCGGTTTTGTCGGGCTCGGCATCATGGGCCATCCGATGGCTCTCAACCTGATCAAGGGCGGGCACCAGCTCTTTGTCTACGGCAAGCGCCGCTTGCCGGTGGATGTCCGCGAGGCCGGCGCGACGGTCTGCGACACTGTGAAGGCGATCGCCGAGAACTCCGAAATCGTGATCCTGATGGTGCCGGACACCCCGGATGTCAGGAGCGTGCTGTTTGACCCGGGCGGTGTCGCAGAGGGGTTATCTTCGGGCAAGATCGTCGTCGACATGAGCTCGATCTCGCCGATAGAGACCAAGCTCTTTGCCGCCGAGATCAACAAGAAGGGCTGCGACTATCTCGACGCGCCGGTCTCCGGCGGCGAGGTCGGCGCGAAGGCGGCCTCCTTGACGATCATGGTGGGCGGGCCCGAGCAGGCCTTTGCGAAGGTCAAGCCGCTTTTCGAATTGATGGGGAAAAACATTACCCTGGTCGGTGGCAACGGCGACGGGCAGACGACCAAAGTCGCCAACCAGATCATCGTCGCATTGACGATCGAGGCTGTTGGCGAGGCGCTGCTCTTTGCATCTCGCGCCGGGGCCGACCCGGCCAAGGTACGACAAGCGCTAATGGGCGGGTTCGCCTCGTCGCGCATCCTTGAATTGCACGGCGAGCGGATGATCAAGCGCAATTTCGACCCGGGCTTCCGCATCGAACTGCACCAGAAGGACCTGAACCTCGCGCTGCAAGGCGCCCGCTCGCTCAGCCTCTCCTTGCCCAACACTGCGACGACACAGGAGTTGTTCAACGCCGCGGCCGCGCTCGGCGGCAAGGGCTGGGATCATTCCGGCCTGGTGCGCGTCCTCGAGCACCTGGCCCGGCACGAGGTGGCGAAAGGCTAATGCCTTGCGACAAATACGTCGTCCCGGCGAAGGCCGGGACCCATGGCAGACATGGATACCGGCCTACGCCGGTATGACGAGATCATCTCGGTGAAGTATCAGCCCTTGCCGAGGACGCGGTCGAGGGTGCGGACGGCGTTGTCGCGGCCGGGTTCCTTTTCGGCTTCGGCCTTGGCGAGATCGGCGTAGAGACGCGCGACCGCGGCGTAGATATCGCGCGACGGCGGGTTCTGGCCGAGAAAGTCCGATATCTCCTCCATCTCGGCAACCCAGCGATAGGCCTTGTCATACATCCGCGGGATGCTCTCCCGGAATCGCGCGAGCATCTCGGGTTGGCTCTCGGTCAATTCCGCGATCAGCGCCTCGCCGCAGCCGAAGCGCGCCGCGCCCAGCAGCATCGCCGAGGCGATCGCGGTCGTGCCCTTTGTAATGCCGGCATAGGACATCTTCAGCGCCGATGCGGCGCCTATCGGCCCGTCGATGACGCGCCAATCGATTCCCCAGTCGCGCAGCACCGCAGTTTGTCCCGCGCTTGGACCTGAGGCGTAAATCGTCGGACTGTAGCCCGGGCGCGGTGGCCCGCCGATAATCCCGGCATCGACAAAATCGGCGCCGGTCGGCGCGATGATCTCGCAGATGCGGATCGCGGTCTGCGGGCTTACCGCGTTGCAGTCGACATAAACCGGCTTGCGATCGAGCGCTTTCAATGCCGGCGCCAAATTCCGCGCGAGCGCCTCCGCCTCGCCGGGCGGCAGGATCGATAGAAACAAATCGGCGCCGGAGAGCAATTCGCGCTCACTTGCCGCCGGGACCATGCCGGCCTTTTTGGCGCGCTCGGCGCTCGCCTGGCTGCGGCCGGTCAACAGGGTGCGAACCGTCGCCCCGCTCTCATTGAGCCGGCGGCCAACCCCGGCGCCCATCATCCCTTGCGCGATCACCCCGATCACCGTCATGGCTTACCTCCAAGCG
>JAFASL010000814.1 GCA_019244535.1 Alphaproteobacteria bacterium | reverse complement strand
AGGTTACCCGCTATTGTCCCCAGCATCGCGCAGAACATTGTTGTCGTTTCTACGCACAGCGGGTCCTCGGCGCGCATTGCCAAATCGGTAATTTGGGCGGCCGAATAGTTCTTCGCCGGCACGCCATCGATGGCTGCGAGACTATTGTAGAGGTTTACGAGACCCGGGCCCGATAGAGTTCGTTCGGCTGAGACGTGATCGAAATGCCGACGCATATGATCGAGGACGGCGCCTTCGCGATCGCTGGCCGCCGCCATCGTCGCATGTCCACCTTCTCCGGTTAGCGCGATCCATCCGACTCCAGAAGGCACCAGTCCAGAGACGCCAAGACCCGATCCCGGGCCGAGCACGCCAATGGGCGCGCCGGCGGCGGCGGCTCCACCGCCCACCGGCTGCCGATCTCCCGCCGAGAGCCGCGGCAACGCCAGCGCGAGGGCGGTAAAATCGTTGATGACTTCGAGCCGTTCAAAGGCCAGGCGGGACTTTAGTTCCCGAACTGAAAAGCTCCATGGGTGATTTGTCATCGCAACACTGTCCCCGGTAATCGGGGAAGCGATCGCAATCGCGCCCTGCCGCGGCAGGGGCAGCGGGCCACGCTCAGCGAAAAAGGCGGCCAGCGCACCGTCTATTGTAGGATAATCTTTGTCCGCGAATGTCCTTGAATGCAGCAGCGTCGCATCGGGGGACACCAAACCGAAGCGCGCGTGGGTTGCACCGATATCGCCGACCAGCCACGTGACAGACTGGCTCGGCGCGGAACTCACCAGCCCCTGCCGGTCGCCGACAGGGCGCGCACAAATCTCTCGCGCCACGCCGTTATGTCGTTGCGTTCGAGGATCTTCATCATCGCGGTCCAGCGCTCTTTGCGCTCCCCGAGCGGCATGTCGAGCCCCTGCAAGATCGCTTCGGCCATTCCTTCGATATCGAATGGATTGACGATCACTGCCTCTCCGAGTTCGCGCGCCGCACCAGCGAAGCAGGACAACACGAGGACGCCCGGATCTTCGGCGGGCTGCGAGGCAACGTATTCCTTGGCGACCAAATTCATGCCATCGCGCAACGGCGTCACCAGCCCGATCCGGCTCGCCCGGAAGAACCCAGTCAGGATCTGATGACTGAAGCTCTTGTTGATGTAGCGCAAGGGCGTCCAGTCAAATTCGCCATAGCGGCTGTTGATGTGGCCGGCAATGGCCGCCAGGTTTCTCCGGATTTCCTGATATTCCGGAACCTCGGAACGTGACGGCGGCGCGATTTGTATGAGCACGGTTCGGCCGCGCGTCTCGCTATAAGTCTCCAGCAGATGCGAGTACGCCTGAAATCGAGCATCGAGCCCTTTTGAGTAGTCGAGGCGGTCGACGCCGATCATCAGCGCCCGATCTCCCAGGCTCTGACGCAGGCGCCGCATATGGCGACTGCCGTCAGCTGCCTCGGCCTGCGCCGAAATCGCCGCAACGTCGATGCCGATCGGGAACACCTGCGCACGAACAATCCGCCCGAAGGCGCGCAGGACGCCATCTTCCAGTTCCTCTCCGCCGGCCCAGCGCAACAGGTAATCCCTAAAACCGTCGAGGTCCGATTGCGTCTGAAAACCAACCAAATCATACGCGCACATGGACCGGATCAGGTGCTGGTGATTGGGCAGCACGCGAAGCAGTTCGGCGGCAGGAAAGGGTGTGTGCAGGAAGAACCCGATGGGCTCAGTCCGGTCCAGCTTGCGCAACTCGGCGGCGAGCGGGATCAGATGATAATCATGAACCCAGATGAGATCCTGCGGCAGCAGCATCGGCGCTAGGACCTGAGCAAACGTCCGGTTGACCCTAAGATAGCCAGAGAGCGCCTGCCGCGAAAATTGAATGAGTGAGCTGCGAAAATGCAATAAAGGCCAGAGCACGCGATTGGCATAGCCATTATAATATTCGTCAAAGTCCTTGCGCGAGAGATCGAGGGTCACAAAGGTTAGACCCCCATCGGCGACGGTGCTGGGCTCCATCTGCACCGTCTCCCGAACCTCGCCGCTCCAGCCGAACCAAACGCCGCCACTTTGTTGTAGAGCGGCGCGTAGCGCGACGGCGAGTCCACCGGAATCCGGCCGCGCTCCGGCGGTCGGCGTTACCCGATTGGAGACCACCACCAAGCGCCGATTGGGGTGCCCACCTCTCCCGGTCAACGCGTCTGCGAAGCGCGTTTTGTCGGCGTGTTCTGTCGGACGCGCCAGAACAAAACCGCTTTCGGTCATTTTCGCCTCGCCGCAAATGCGTCGGCTAACACCTGACCCCCGATTACGTTCCAGCCACGATCATCCGCGTCTTGGATTTTTAACTTTAGCGATGCTTAAGGCAAGCCGCTTCTCGCCAACCAGGCAAGGACTGCTGTTACGTTTGGCAGGCAGTAACCTGCGGCGGTCGGGCAAGGGAGGCCTACGCGGATGCCAATCCCGCCTCTGCGGCGGATTTCGACGAAACCATCCTCGTCGGTCGTATCATCTCCGATAAACACCGGTCGGCGCCCGGTAAATGGTGGCTCCGCCAGAAAAGCGGCGATCGCCTGCCCCTTGTTCGCGCTACGGGGCTGAAATTCGACGACCATCTTGCCCGGGATCAGGCGCAGCACGGAGCCTGCATCGCGCCGCAGCGCCTCGGCGAGCGCGCGGATTTCTGCTTCACGATGCGGCACTGCGCGATAATGCAACGCGAGTGTCCCGCCTTTGTCTTCCAGCCTGAGCCCGCTTTCGCTCGCTGCGAGCGCGGCGAGCTTTGGCCGCAAACGCTCGAGTGCCATCGCGCTGTTGCGGTCCAAAACGCGGTCGACAACCCCGTCGGCGCGGCGCCGTTCAAGCCCGTGTAAGCCGGCTGCGGCGCCCCGCCACGGTTGGAACAACCGGTCAAGTTGGGCAAGTGGGCGCCCGCTGATCAGCGCGAGGGCTCCCTCCCGCTGAACCGAAAGCCGGGCAAGCTGTGCGGGCAAGTCTTTGGGTACTAGGACCAGTTCCGGACGCGCGGCAATCTCCAACAGCGTGCCGTCGACATCGAGAAACAGAGCCGATTGAATATCCGGCCGCGGCGGCGCCGATGATTCGCCGAGCGTCAGAGAAGCGTCTTTGTGCATTGCACATATTCCCGCCAGGGGATATGCGCTAAATGTCTGATCTGGCCGCGATTCTCCAGCCATGACAAGGTGTTTCGAAAAAGAGGCTTGACTTCGCCGGGAGGCGCACTAAATTGTGCAGTGCGGTAATGATCACTAGTTGTGGTATTGCCGTACGTCTTCTAGGCGTTTCCTCCCTAAACTTGGGCCGTGGTCGAACTGCGGCCCATTTTTTTGCCTGCGTCCAGCGGACCGGGAAAGAGGGCGCGCTCCAAATTTGTGGTCCGAACCGATCAGCTCATTCGGCTCAATATCGGGCAGCGCTGCGATTTCCCGGTAGATGGGCTCAAAGTCTGGCCGGGTCGCATCGAACAGCTGCTGAAAATCATCAATCACAAAGTACGTTTGCTGGAAATCGTCGATTCGATAGCGGGTCCGCATTATCCGCCTCAACTCAAAACGAATTCGGTTTGGTCGCGGATCGTCGAGACAGTAGACCGACTCCCCAGCCGAAGAAAGGATCCCCGAGCCGTAGATGCGCAGACCCTGTTCTGTGGCGATCAACCCGAACTCGACGGTGTACCAGTAGAGCCGCGCCAGACGGTTCAGGTGACCGAGCCCCAGGGCCTTCAACCCGCCTTCACCGTAGGCCTGCATATAATCGGCAAAGACCGGATTGATCAGCAACGGCACGTGGCCGCAGATGTCGTGGAAAACGTCCGGCTCCTGAAGATAGTCGAGCTGGTCGCGGCGCCGGATAAAGCAAGTCGACGGAAAGCGCCGGCGGGCGAGATAGGCAAAGAACACATCGTCGGGAACCAGACCGGGTACCGCGACGAGGCGCCATCCAGTGGCGGCATCGAGCACCTCGCTCAGCCGGCCGAAATTCGGGATTCCATCCGCGGCAACCCCGAGCGCGCCGAGCCCGTCGAGAAACTCCTGGCAGGCGCGACCGACCAGCAGCCGCTGCTGTCGTTCGAAAAGGAGCCGCCAGATCGCGTGTTCTTCCCCGGTGTAATCCTGCCAATTCTGCTCGATGGAAAAATCCGAGATCGCTTCCTGCCGAACTGCGGTCATCAATTCTCTCCGAGCCTCGCGCCCTCCCACGCGCGGTTTTGTCGCTTTTCAAATGAGAGCACCGCGGGGGGACATCAATCGAAATATCTAATGGCCACCGCCGATCGCACCCGGTCCAGGTAGTTCGCCCTGGTATCCGGGCGAATTGGCCGATGGGGAGAAACCCGGCACGATATAGCCTCTGGCGTACATGCACTGCGCGTACATCGTATCGTAGGGCAAGGCGTGCTGCGCGGCGGCGTAACCTCGGCAGATCGCTGATGTCGCGGCGGCCGGATCGTAACTCTGATTCGCGGCGTGCAAGGTTGTCGGGGGCGCCTCAATCATCCCCAACGCCAGCGCAAAAGGTATCGCTCGGCTGGCGCCCCGCAAAAGACACGCGCCGCCGGAATTAGACGGGATCTGGACAATCTGGCTGTGCACCCGCCCGCTCGGGGGATCGCTTATTGCTTGCTTGCGCAGGAAAACTCGCCGCAAGATCGGCGCTCATTGTTAGAGCGGGAGGGGATATGAAGCGCATCGAACCGCGGGTGATCCCGGTGATTGCCGCGGTGAGCTTGTTGGCGGCGTGCGTTGCGCCGCCGTTGGGACCGACGATCCCCGTCGCTCCGGGGCCGAACAAGAGCTTCGACGTCTTCGCGGCCGATCAGGCCGGCTGCCAGCAATATGCCGCGGCGCAGACGGCCCCGGCGGCCTATGCGGCGAACAACCAAGCAGTTGGAGGCGCCATTCTTAGTACCGCGCTCGGAGCAGCGCTCGGCGGTGCGATCGGCGGCGGCCACGGCGCTGGCATCGGCGCCGCCTCCGGGGCGGCCTTTGGCACGTTTGCCGGGGCCGGCGGCTCCGCCTACGCGCAGATGTCGTTGCAGCAGCAATACGACGTCTTGTATGCCCAATGCATGGCCGCTCACGGTCATTCGGTGCCCGGCTTCTCGCCGCCGTCCGGCGCGCCCCCCTATGGCGCGCCCGGTCGACCGCCTTATTCCGGCCCACCAGGTCCGCCTTACGGCCCGTCGCCTTATCCAGGGGGTCCGGGAGCGCCGCCGCCCGGCTATTACTGACCAGGTCACTGGTGGGTCACACTGGTATTGCCGGTGGCGGCCTTTCTGTTGTCCGTCAGGAACAGCTGCTTCAGCCCACGGCGATGGGCCAGCAAACGACCCCAAGCGAGCGCGTGCTCTTCAGTATCGAACAGCCGTACCCGCGGTTCCATCTTGGCTCCGCGGTCGATTTCGTCCCATTCTTCTATAAGGCTCGCGCGCACCCCGGTGAGCGCAGCATCAAGAATGAGCGTAACTTTCATCATTCATTATAGTCCT
>JAFASL010000658.1 GCA_019244535.1 Alphaproteobacteria bacterium | reverse complement strand
GGCGGCCGCACAGGCGTCGGTGGTGCCGACAATTTCGAGCGCCGCAACCCCGGCCGCGGCCGATAGCGGGTTGGCGTTGAATGTGCCCTGGTGGGTGATTTTTTCGCGGTCCGCGGATTTCGTGACCTGAAAATCGAGGAGGTCGAGAATATCCTTGCGGCCGGCGATCGCCCCGCCCGGAAGCCCACCAGCCAGGATTTTCGCCAAAGTGGTCAGATCGGGCCGGATGCCGTACTGCGCCTGCGCCCCTCCGGGCGAAACGCGGAAACCGGTGACGACCTCGTCGAAGATCAAGATCACTCCATGTTGACGGGTCAATTCGCGCAGACTGGTCAAGAATTTCGGGTCGATCGGTAATTGTGCGCCGTGGGCGCCCGTCGGTTCGAGGATGGCCGCAGCGACGTCGTCATTCTCGGCCAGCAAGCGGGCGAGCCCTTCGGCATCGTTCTGCTCGGCCAACAGCAGACCGCCGGCGACCCCCGGCAAGACGCCGGGTGTCGGGCTGCCGTCGAAATGGCTTGCATAGCCCGAGGTCATGTGGTCGTGCCAGCCGTGGAAGTGGTGCTTGAAGCGGATCAGCTTCGACTTGCCGGTAAAAGCGCGGGCGAGCCGCACCGCCATCATCGTCGCCTCGGTGCCCGAGGAGGTGAAGCGCACCCTCTCGGCCGAGGGCACGAGCTTCATGACCCACTCGGCCCAGGCGATCTCGGTCTCGTGCGAGGCGCCGAAATGGGTGCCGCGCTTGATCTGCCGGTTGACGGCCTCGACCACTTTGGGGTGGCAATGGCCTAGCAAGAGCGCGCCGTGGCCGCCGAAATAGTCGACGTAGCAATTGCCGTCGACGTCCCATTTGCGCGGACCCTGTGCCCGGGTGACGTAGAGCCCGTAGGGCTCGATATAGCGCGAATCATGCGTGACGCCGCTCGGAAATAGCCGGCTCGCCTTCTCGGAGGCGGCCGCCGAGCCGGGAGTTGCGGCGCGATAGGCGGCGATGATCTGGGAATTCGTCGTCAGGGTGTCGGGCATCCGCGCGCTCCTCGATCGGGGAGAGGTGTCGAAGACGTTTTATGCCCTCTGCGGCTTCGGGCCAACGAGAAAGGCCGCCCCCGGGGGCGGCCTTTCCCTTAAACCGGTAACCGGCGGCCATCGCGGCCGCGAGCCGTCGCCCTCAGGCGAGGATCTCCAGACGAGTGGGGATCCTGGTCACGGCAGCGGATGACCGCGGATTAGGGCTAGACACAGGATCACCTCCTTTCTGTTGTTGCGACGAAGACCGGCACCCTAAGCAAAACACGGCGGCCCGACAAGCGATCTTATTCTCAATTGCAGCGTTCGCGGCGCGGCCTGTTCGCGGTAAACTCGGCAAAACGCCAGCATTTCTGCCGAAAGGAGTGACAATGCGCCGCAGCGAGGACCGAATTTTAACGACCCATACGGGCAGCCTGCCGCGCCCCGCCGAGCTGACCCGCCTGTACGTGCGCCGGGCGCGGGGCGAATCAATCGATGCCGCCGAGCTTGAAAGGCTCGGCCAGGAGGCGCTGCTGTCGGTCTTGCGCAAGCAGGCCGAGGCCTGTGTCGACATCGCCAATAACGGCGAGCAGCAGCGCGAAGGCTTCTTTCTTCATATCCAGCACCGCATGACTGGTTTTGGCGGCTCGTGGCAGCGCCGTACACGCGCCGATGCGCTGCGCTATCCGGCCTTCCGGCAGATGATGGAGCAGCAGCTCGCCGCCAAGGAGGCGGTCAGCAACATGGGCCCGCCAAAGGCGATCGGCGAAATCCGTTATCTCGGCACCGGGGCGATGGAAGCCGAATGCGCCGATTTCCGGACGGCCCTCGACGAGACCGGGGCGCATTTTGTCGAGCCGTTCCTGACCGCGCCGTCGCCCGGGATAATCGCAGGCGCAATGAAGAACGAGCACTACGACACCGAGGAAGCCTATCTCGACGCGCTCGGCGCCGCTCTCGCGCCGGAATACGAGACCATCGTCAAAAACGGCTTTCTATTACAGCTCGACTGCCCGGACTTGGCGCTCGAACGCCACCTCTCTTACCAGGACCGCCCGCTCGGCGATTTCCTCGGCTTTGTCGAGCGGGTCGTCACGACGATCAACAAGACGCTGGAGAACATCCCCAGTGACCGGGTTCGGCTGCATGTGTGCTGGGGCAATTACGAGGGGCCGCATGATTGCGACGTGCCGCTGGCTGACATCCTGCCGGTTATCCAGAAGGCGAAGGTCGGAGCGTTCTTCTTCCCGTTTGCCAATCCACGACACGCGCATGAATACCGGGTCTTCGAGAAATTGCCTCTCGCCGAGGAACAGATCCTCATTGCCGGGGTCATTGACAGCCTGACAAACTTTGTCGAGCACCCGGAGGCCGTCGCCGATCGGGTCGAGCGGATTGCTGCGGCGATCGGCGATCCGCACCGCGTGATCGCCGGCACCGACTGCGGCTTTGACACCTCGGCCTGGATGGGCCGCGTCGCCGAAGACGTCGTCTGGGCCAAACTCAAATCCCTC
>JAFASL010000467.1 GCA_019244535.1 Alphaproteobacteria bacterium | reverse complement strand
CCTTCAGCACATCAGCGGGGGCGAGGTTGACGGTGATGCGTCGCGGAGGCAGGCCCAGACCCAGCGAGGCCAGCGCCGCGCGGACACGCTCGCGTGACTCGGCGACCGCCTTGTCCGGCAGCCCGACGACAGTAAACGCCGGCAGGCCGGAAGCGATCGTCACCTGGGCCTCTACCTCGATCACCTCGACGCCCTGAAACGCAACGGTGCGCACCCTCGCGACCATGCTCTTGTCCCTGTTGCAATAATTAGTTGAGTATAGCCGGATCGGACTAGCTATGCCAGCAAAGGGCGGAAGCTCGTCTGAATGTCGCCCGCTTGACAATGGGCAGGACCGCGGCGGAGCCCATCCCTTGCTGGCTGTTTTTGCTGTTATCTGCAGCGAATTAACAGCCATAGACAGCGCGTGTCCGCAGAAATCCTGGCGCCATCGATGCCGAAAGTAACCGATCTCCAAGACAGCAGCGACGACCGCGAAAGATCTCAGCAGCGTGCCAAAAACTCACATGTCTTGCGGCACGCCCCGTCAGGGCCGGGCCCAGAACCCATAAACACAGGCCAACTCTTTAACCGGTCTGGCCGTGTTTATGGTTCCGGGCGCGCCCCGCAGCCCGCACCCGGAAAGGGCAATGTCCCTACAATTCACCAAGCTTTAGAGGACGCCTTCGATGTTGTCCGTATCCGAAAAAATACCATATCGGTTACGCAATGTCAATTAAGCATCGACATTCTCATTTAGGAAATTGCTTCCTCGGTCGCACGGCTGAGTTGGTCCATATGACGGGGGACAGAACGAAGGCCATGAGATCAAAAACAGAGCGCGCTACCCTGCCGTAAGCACTTCGCTATGGAGTCGTTCCCGCCAAGGCGCATGCCGCGTCATAAGCTTCGACCTTAATCATACTCCTTCTCTACCCTTCGATGGGTTTTGGACAGTCTCTGGGGTCGCACCGTTGCCTTGCCAATTTGTTGATTCATTGAACCCATCCCAAAGGTTTTGATCATGCCGAAGACGGAAAAATCGCGCCGATGATATTCGGAAATGGAGGCGGCGGCGGTTGGAGGGGAGGCACCACTTCCGAGCCGCCACACGCAAAAACCACGACCTAGGAGCAGCGCCCCAGCCACATGAAAAGTCCTGCACCCACGGGTCTCCTCCGCTTCATCTTACGATTAAGGATAATTATCCCTTGGTGGAATTAAGGGTGAGCTACTTCACTTTCGGGTTGGGCCTAAAATTTTCTCGCAATTTGTCGAGCACGCCGGCAATGCCGCTCCAGTGTCGGTTGGAACCGATCGTCGCGGGGATGCTGAATTGGGAGCGGCGTTGGCCTCGAGTGTGCTAGAGGATAAGCGATGGCTCGGTGGCCGTTCTCGGCGAAGCTGGCGCTACCGGCCAGAGCAAGGCGCCCGCCACAGTTTTAACCGTTCTACGGGAAGTCGATCCGATGCGCGTCGCGGTGATCGGGACAGGATATGTGGGCCTCGTGTCGGGTGCATGTTTTTCTGAATTCGGCGTTTCGGTGACGTGCGTCGACATGGATTCGGCCAAGGTTGACCAACTGCGGCGCGGCGAAATGCCGATTTACGAGCCGGGGCTCGATGCCCTGGTCGCGGCCAATACGGCGGCGGGGCGGCTGTCGTTTACCAACGAACTCGCGCCGGCCGTCGAGGATGCCGATGCGGTATTTATCGCCGTGGGCACACCCTCGCGGCGCGGCGATGGGCACGCCGACCTTTCCTATGTCTTCGCGGCGGCCGAGGAGATCGGCCTGGCATTGGCCAAGGCCCGCGCCGGGCGCTACACGGTCGTCGTGACCAAGTCGACGGTGCCGGTCGGCACCGGGCGCGAGGTCGCCGCGATCCTGCGTCGGGTCTGTCCGACTGGCGCCTTTGACGTTGCCTCAAACCCGGAATTTCTGCGGGAGGGCTCGGCGATCGAGGACTTCATGCGTCCCGACCGGGTCGTCATTGGCGCCGACAGCCAGGCGGCGCGCACCGTGATGCGCCAGCTCTACCGGCCGCTCTACCTGCTCGAGACCCCGATGTTGTTTACTGACATTGAGACCGCGGAATTGATCAAATACGCGGCCAATGCCTTTCTCGCGACCAAGATCAGCTTCATCAACGAGATCGCCGATTTGTGCGAAAGGGTCGGCGCCGATGTTCAGGATGTTGCCAAGGGGATCGGTCTCGACGGCCGCATCGGTCGGAAGTTTCTGCACGCCGGCCCCGGTTTTGGCGGCTCATGCTTTCCCAAGGACTGCCGCGCGCTAGTTCGCACCGCTCGCGAAGCCGAGGCAAATCTCTCGATTGTTGAGACGGTGGTGCGGGTCAACGACGCGCGGAAAGCAAGGATGGCCGACAAGATCATCGATGCTTGCGGCGGCACGGTGGCCGGCAAGACAATTGCCATTCTCGGCCTTACCTTCAAACCCAATACCGACGACATGCGCGATGCGCCGAGCCTCGAAATCCTGCCCCGCCTCGCCGCGGCGGGAGCCAGCATCCGCGCCTTCGATCCCGAAGGAATGGGCGAAGCTCAAAAGCTGCTCCCTGAGCTCACCTTTTGCCGCGATGCCTACGAGTCGATCGAAGGTGCCGACGCGTTGGTGCTGCTTACCGAATGGAACGAGTTCCGTGCCCTCGATCTTGTTCGTGTCGGGTGCCTGCTGGCGGAGCCGCTGGTTATCGACTTGCGCAACATTTACCAGCCAGCCGAAATGGCAGCTGCCGGGCTTTGCTATGTCAGCATCGGCCGGCCGCCACAGTTGCACTCACGCCGCGCCTCTTCATAACCCGGGATCTCGCATGAGCTCTGTCAGAAAACGCGTTCTCGTCACCGGCGGCGCCGGTTTTCTCGGCTCGCATCTGTGCGAGCGC
>JAFASL010000459.1 GCA_019244535.1 Alphaproteobacteria bacterium | reverse complement strand
GTTCCTGCGGCCCGGCAAGCCGGTCAAGGTGCGCTGGCGCCGCGAGGTGGAATTCGGCTTCGAGCCGGTTAGCCCCGCGATGCTGGTGACGGCGCATGCCGCGCTCGACAATGCGGGACGCCCCGAGGATTGGACCACCGAGATCTGGAGCGGGCGGCATAGCAGCCGGCCGGGCGGGGGCGGCAACCTGCTCGCCGCCGAAGCCCTACCGGACCCCCCTCCCCCGCCGCCCACCTCGGAGTCGTCGTACCCGCCCGGGGCCGGCACCCGCAACGGCGAGCCGCTCTACGATTTTCCAGCAAAGCGCATTGTCCACCACCTGATTGCTGAAACTCCGGTGCGGACCTCGTCATTGCGCGGGCTCGGCGCGACGTTGAATGTCTTCGCAATCGAATCCTCAATGGACGAGCTTGCCGAGCGGGCCGGGATAGACCCGGTCGCCTACCGGCTCTCGGTGCTGTCAGATACGAGGGGGCGCGCTGTCGTCGAACATGCCGCCCGCCTCGCCGACTGGAAGCCCGGACTGCCGTCCGGCACCGGCCGCGGCCGCGGGATCGGCTTCGCGCGCTATAAGAACCTCGCCGCTTACGCCGCTGTCGTCGTCGAAGTCGAGGTCGACGAGAGCGTCCGCCTGTTGCGTGTGTGGTGCGCCGCCGATGCCGGGCTCGTCATCAACCCCGACGGCGCAGTCAACCAGCTCGAAGGCGGCATCATCCAGGCGGCGAGCTGGGCGCTGAAGGAAGGCGTGCGGCTCGACACCGCCGGGATCAGCTCACGCGACTGGGAAACCTACCCGGTGCTGCGCTTCACTGAGATCCCTGAGGTGCAGGTCGAGCTGGTGAACCCCGCCGCCGATCTCCCGCCGCTCGGCGTCGGCGAAGCCAGCGGCGGGCCGACCGTTGCCGCAATCGGCAACGCCGTCGCACACGCCCTCGGCGTCCGCCTGCGCGACCTGCCGCTGACACGCGAGCGTGTCATGGCGGCTTTGCTCCAGGCGTGATGCGAGCGCCGTCAGCTTACGCTGCCGTTGAACCGCCGTCGTCGCTAGAGCAGGCCCTGCAGATTAGCCCGCCGGTGAAGCCGGCCATCTCATATCACTCCACGACGCCGATGTACGGTAGGTGGCGATACTTTTCGGCGTAGTCGGTGCCGTAGCCGGCCACGAACATGTCGCCGATCGAGAAGCCGACGAAATCGATCGTGACCTCGATTTGCCGCCGCTGCGGCTTATCGAGCAACGCGCATGTCCAGAGCTTGCCGATGCCCCACTGACGCAATTGGGCGGCGGCAAAGGCGATTGATCGGCCGGTATCGACGATGTCGTCGACGAGCAGTACCGGACGCCCGACAAGGCCGGCCGGGATATCGCCGAGAAGTTCCACCACACCGCTGCTCTCTTTGGCAAGTCCATAGCTGCTCAGCCGCATGAACTCGATCTCGGGGCGAGCACCGGCGCGGTCCAGCGCGCGGGCCAGGTCGGCAACGAACACCGCGGCGCTCTTGAGCAGCCCGACCATGACAAAATCGGCGGGCATCTTGCCCGCGATCTCCATGGCGAGCGCGTCAACTCGCGCGGCGATTTCGACTGCGGTAAACAGAGCGCGCATCCTGCTCCCTAGAGCAAGGCCGCAAGAGAGGTGGCGACCAGGATCGCACCGGAGAGGCCGAGCAAGCCGAGGACGACGCGCCGGAAGGCGGTGTCGGTGAAGCTGCGATAGAGCCGGGCGCCGATCAAGGTGGGTATCAGCATCGCCGGGATGATCGCGGCAAACAGCCAAACGCTGCCGGCTCGGATGATGCCTGTCGCCAGATAGGCGGCTATTGTCAGCGCTTGCGTGACGAGACTGAAGGTCTGAAACACAGCCCGCTGGCGATCCCGTTCCCAGCCCCGGAGCGTCGTCCACAGCGTGATAGCAGGGCCGTTCAACCCGGCGATGCCGCACATCGTCCCGCCGATCCATCCGACAAGGCCGTCCGCGAGACGCCCGCCGCCGGTGATGCGGGGGATGTCGCGGGACACCAACATCGCCGGGCACCAAAGCAGCAGTAGGACCCCGACACCCAGCTTGAACGTGACCGGGTCGAGGTGGGGGAGCAGCGCGACACCCAGCGGCACACCGAGGATGCCGCCAGCGACGAACGGCCAGATCAGCCCCGCGTCCAATCCACGGCGTACCGTGCCGATCGAGAGGATCTGCCCGAACAACGTGCCAAACACGACGAGCGGGCCGGCAAGGACAGGCTCGACGGACCAAGCCCATATCGCCATCGCTGTGAGACCAAAGGCAAAGCCGGACAGGCCCTGAACAAAGCCCCCGGCTGCCGCACCAAGAGCTACGAAGACGACGAGATGGTCGTCAGTAATAGTGGGCGCCGCCATTGACGTGGATCGTCTGGCCGGTGATGAACCCGCCATCGTCGCTGACGAGAAAGAGACAGGTCGCGGCGATTTCGTCGACATGCCCTTGCCGGCCGAGCGGGATGCCGGCCGCATTCGGCACACGGCCCTGATACCATTCGGGATTGTCGCGCCTGGTATCGATGCTGCCGGGGGACACCACATTTGCGCGAATATTATGCGCGGCGAATTCTGAGGCGAGCGCCCGCGCCATGCCGATCAGCCCCATCTTGGCTGCCGAGACATGCGCGCGGCCGCTGCCGCCATTAAAGGCGCCATCCCCGGTGAAGAACAGAATACGGCCATACCCGTTCTTGACCATCGAAGGGATGACCGCCTGGGTCAGATAGAACGCCCCATCGAGGACGACACCCCTGACACGCTCCCAGTCCTGCACCGTGACCTCGGTGAAGGGCTTGTGCGGCCGGATGGCAGCGTTGTTGATCAGGATGTCGACACGGCCGAACTCCGACAATGCGCGTTCTGCCAGCGTGTCGACCTGGTTCTTGTTGGCGACGTCGGCGAGGATGGCGAGCGATTTGACCCCGAGATCGCGGACCTCGCGCGCAACGGTGTCGGCCTCGGCCTGGTTGGCGCGGGCGTTGACGACAATGTGCGCCCCTTCCCCGGCGAGCTTCAGCGCCGTCGCGCGGCCGATATTGCGGCCGGAGCCGGTGATCAGGGCGACTTTACCGTCGAGCTTACCCATCAGCGCACCTCCGTGGGGGATACTTCGTCATTCCGCCTAATCGTGCCCGGCACTCTCCCGCAGCGCAACGCCAATCGCCAGCGCGAAGTATTTTAGAAAACTCAGAATCGAGCTTTGCAGAGGGCCTGACGAGTCGTTGACCGCCTCGGTAAGATCCAATCGCCGTTCGGACACCTTCGGAGGGGAGGCGCCGGTGCAACCGCATTTGGCGCATTCCGGATCTGGATTTGCACTGAACTGCGGGAGACCACCTTACAATCAAGCAATTGCCATAATCGTGTCGTATCATATTCGCATCGCCGCTTGACAGACGATCGCAAAGTTGAGTGTTGAGGGAGTAGGGGATGCCTGATCTGGACCTGATAAAACAGGTGGAACAGGGGGTGCGGGACCGGTTTGCCAAGGGGCCGTCGGGCAATCCCGCCGGGCGGCCGCGCGGCCGAGAAATTCTGAGTTGCTACATAATATCGCGCCAATGATGCTGGGCAGCATCGCAGGACGGCGGAGATGACGGATCCCGCACTGATTGAGTGCCAGTCTCGTCTATTGTTAGCAGCGGTCGCGCGCAGCTAAAGCTCACGCTGAATCTGAGGAATTGCAGCGCATTCCTCGGCGTTGGCGCAGACAGGCCGATCAAAATTGCACCGGTTACCGCCTCTCGTCCCGTGCTCGTCAAGCTCGCCGATAACTACCCTCATGGCGCCTTCGCTTTTGTCATGGCTACCGGGATCGTCTCGATCGCCGCCGCATCGCTCGGCCATGGTCGAATTGCAGCGATTTTGCTGGCGATCAATGTGATCGCGTTTGCGCTGCTCTGGCTTTGGATGCTGTTGCCCTTGACCTTCCACCCGCTGCGCTTCCTGTTGGATGCAACGGATTTTCGTCGGGGGCCGAGCGCGCTGACGATTGTCGCCGGAACAAGCGTACTTGGAGAGCAGATCTCGCTGCTGACGTCACATCATAAGATTGCAGCGGTTCTATGGCTGGGCGCCTCAGCGTTATGGGTAGGCCTGATCTATTGTGGTTTCGCGCAAGCCACGGTCGGAGTTTTGAAGCCGCGGCTCCGCGCCGGTCTCGATGGCAGCTGGCTGCTCGCAGTCGTGGCGCCGCAATCGCTTGCCACCCTCGGCATCCGGGTGGCAGATGTATTTCCAGCGCCGGAGGCCGTCATCTTCGCGAGCCTGTGCCTGTTTTTGCTGGGCGGGATCTTCTACTTCATAATCATTACGCTGATTTTCTGTCGCTGGCTGTTCGAGCCGATGACACCCGAAGAGCTCACCCCGTCTTATTGGATCAACATGGGTGCAGCCGCAATTACCACCTTGGCCGGCGCGCAGCTTGCGGTGGCGGCTGATCTTTACCCTCTGCTGGCGGGCCTGCGCGGTTTCATCGTCGGCGGGACAGTATTGTTCTGGGCGCTGGCCAGCTGGTGGATCCCGCTTTTAATTGTGGTCATGACCTGGCGTCACGCTATTGGTCGGGTGAAATTATCTTACGAACTTGAATACTGGTCGATGGTTTTCCCGCTCGGCATGTACACGGCGGCGACCTCGAGTTTCGCCCAAGCGGTCGTCGCAGATTTTCTGAATGTCATTCCGCGCGTGTTTCTCTGGGTAGCAGTCGCGGCTTGGTGCGTCGTCTTTGTCGCAATGATGACGCGCCTGCCCCGTCTGCTCGGCGTCGTGAACGCAAGGGCACGACATCGCGACGGCGATAAGTTGTGAGAGTGGTGCGCATAAGCATCGCCATCTCAATCCTCCGCCAGCGCCTTCAGCCGGTAAAGGAGGTCGAGGGCCTCGCGCGGGGTGAGCTCGTCGGGGCGGGTATCGCGCAGCAAAGCTTCGACAGCGGATTCGCGTGGGGCGGGCTCGGTGCGGCGGCGCGCGGCGCTAAACAATGGCAGATCGTCGGCGAGGCGCGCGAGGGCGCCGCCCTGCTCGCCTTTTTCGAGCGTGGCGAGCACTTCCTCGGCGCGCCCCGTCACGCTCTTCGGCAGGCCGGCGAGCTTGGCGACATGAATGCCGTAGGAGCGATCGGCGGTGCCGGGACAGACCTCGTGAAGAAAAACCACCTCGCCTTTCCACTCCTTGACCCGCATCATGTGGCAGGCAAGCCCAGAAAGCTTGGCGGCAAGCGCGGTCAGTTCGTGGTAATGCGTCGCAAAGAGGGTGCGGCAGCGGCTGACCTCGTGCAGATGCTCGAGCGTGGCCCACGCAATCGACAAACCATCGAAGGTTGCGGTACCGCGGCCGATCTCGTCGAGAACGACAAATGAACGCGGGCCCGCCTGGTTCAGGATGGCCGCGGTCTCGACCATCTCGACCATAAAGGTCGAGCGGCCGCGCGCCAGGTCGTCGGCGGCGCCGACGCGGCTGAAGAGGCGGTCCACAACGCCGATCCGCGCTGCGCGTGCGGGGACATAGGAGCCCATCTGCGCGAGGATTGCGATGAGCGCGTTCTGGCGCAGAAATGTGCTCTTGCCGGCCATGTTGGGGCCGGTCACGAGCCAGATCCGGTCGTCGCCCAACACGCAGTCATTGCTGACAAAAGCCCCTCCCCTCCCCTCGCCGGCGAGCGCTGCCTCGACCGTCGGATGTCGGCCGCCGATGATTTCGAAAGCAACGTCCTCCTCGACCGACGCGCGCACCCATTGTGCCTCGGCCGCCAACTCGGCGAGCGCGGCGGCGACATCGAGAGTGGCGAGGGAAGCTGCGGCGGCGGCGATCTCCGAACGGCGGGCCATCACTTCGCCGACGAGATCCTCGTAGAGCCGCAATTCGAATGCCAGAGCCCGCTCGCCGGCGCTGGCGATCTTGGTCTCGAGCTCAGCCAATTCGGCGGTCGTGTAGCGTTGAGCTCCCGCCATTGTCTGGCGGTGGATGAATTCCGGCCCAAGCTTGCCGGCGTGGTTCGCCGAAACCTCGATGTAATAGCCGATGACGTTGTTGTGGCGGATCTTGAGCGCACCGATTGAGGTCTTGCCGGAGTAGCGGGTCTGCAATGCGGCGATCATCCGGCGGCTCTCGTCGCGCAGAGCCCGGTATTCGTCGAGCTCATCCGAATACCCCGCGGCGACAAAACCGCCATTTCGGGCCAAGGGTGGCAATTCGGCGGCGAGCGAACGCCCGAGCCGCTCGACGAGAAGTCCGTGCTCCCCGAGGCCCCGCTGCGCCACGGCAAGCTGCTCCGGCAACGGCACGAAACCCGGCTTCGCCAACATGTCGCGCAGCGCCGCGGTCTCGCCGAGCGACTGGCGCAACGCTGCCAAATCGCGTGGCCCGCCGCGCCCCAGGCTCAGACGCGTTAGCGCCCGCTCGATGTCGGGGCAGCATTTGAGCCGTTCGCGCAGATCTACGCGCAGCTCCGGGCGGTCGACAAAAAACTCGACCGCATCGAGCCGTGCCGCGATGCCGGGCACCTCGGTCAGCGGGGCGGCAAGATGCTCGGTGAGGAGCCGCGCCCCCGCTGCTGTGACGGTTCGGTCGATTGTCGCGAGGAGGCTGCCTTTGCGCTCGCCGGCGAGGGTTGCCATCAATTCGAGATTGCGCCGTGTCGCCGCGTCGATCTGCATTACCGACGCCGGCGCAACCTGGCGCGGCCGGTCGAGATGAACGGTCTTCCCCTGCTGCGTCAGACCAACATAGTCGACGAGGGCGCCGGCGGCGGCGACCTCGGCTCGGCCAAAATTGCCAAAGCCGTCGAGCACGCCGACCCCGTAATACTGCTCAAGCCGCCGACGGCCCGCTTCGCTCTCAAAACGCTGATTGGGCAGCGGCGTCAATGCCGGCTTCCATTCGGCGAAGAGCTCGAACAGCGCCGGGCGGGTCAACAGGCGCTCCGGCAGCAGGATCTCGCCCGGCATCAGGCGCGCCAGATCGCCGGCGAGAGCCGGCTCGCTGGTCGGTGCGGCGCCAAACGCGCCGGTCGAGAGGTCGAGCCAGGCGAGCCCCATAGCCCCCGCGGCTTCGGCAATGCCGGCGAGGTAATTGTGCCGCCGCGCCTCGAGCAGACCCTCTTCGGTCAGGGTGCCGGCGGTGACGACGCGGGTGACCGCGCGCCTGATCGGGCCCTTGCCGCCGCGCCGCCGGGCTTCGCCCGGGTCTTCGACCTGGTCGCAGATCGCGACCTTGAACCCGGCGCGGATCAGGCGCGCGAGATAGGCTTCGGCGGTGTGCACCGGGACCCCGCACATCGGGATGTCGGCGCCTTCGTGCCGGCCGCGCTTGGTCAGCGCGATGTTGAGCGCCTGCGCCGCGGCGACCGCATCATCGAAAAACAGCTCGAAAAAGTCGCCCATGCGAAAGAACAGCAGGCAGCCGGGGTTGGCCTCCTTGATCTCGAGGTATTGGGCCATCACCGGAGAGGGTGCCGGTTGCGAAGCTTCGTTCATCAGTGAGAGGGCGACCTTTGCGGGTGTTTGAGGGTAACATAAGAGTGCGCCTGAGCACGAAAGAGAGGATCGGCATGGCCGAGAGCTCGCCCTTCCCGGTCATACGCGAGGCGGTCGCTTCTTTTCCCGACCGCCAGCATTTTCACCGCGCCGTCGCCGACCTGCTCGCCGCCGGGTTCGAGACGGCCGACCTTTCGGTGTTGGCCTCGCACGATTCGCTGGCCGCCGCCGGAGAGCCGCCGGCCCGCCAGCCGAAACTGCTGCCCGCCGGTCTTGCCGACGAGATCAAGTACATCGCCCCTTTAACCGTGGCAGGCATCATCCTGTTGTCGGGTGGCCCGATCACCGCCGGACTCGCAGCGCTGGTCGGGGCCGGTCTTGGCGGCGCCGCACTGAAGGAGCTGTTCGACGACTACACCGCGCCGCGCCACGCCGAGGATTTCGAGGCCGCACTCCATGCCGGGGCAGCGCTCCTTTGGGTACGGTGCGAGGATCCCGAGCGCGAGCTGACGGCGACGCGCATTCTCGAAGAAGCCGGCGGACGGCACGTGCATATCCATGGCCGGTCGCCGCGGAGCGTCGAGCCCAGCGCCTGAGTGCGAGCTGGATTAACCCGACTCCTCGGGAAGCCAATCGCCGAGAACCTGCTCAACTGTAAAGCCGACTTTTTTGCGCCGCGCCCAAACCGCCTCTACCGGCTCGTCGTGTTACCGCAAGTCCGCCT
>JAFASL010000271.1 GCA_019244535.1 Alphaproteobacteria bacterium | reverse complement strand
AATTCGTCGGCCAATTCGGGCGCGCGCTCGGCCGCGCCCTCGCGCATCGGCGGCGGCGTGCCGACGACAGTCAATGTGGCGACCCGTTCCGGACGGCGCGCGGCCAATGAGCGGGCGATCGTGCCGCCGATCTTGGCGCCGACCAAGTGAAAGCGGCGTTGGTCGAGCCGGTCCATCAGCGCGACGAAGTCGTCGATCAGGCGGTCGAGGGTCCACGGAAAATCGCGCGGCATGGGCGTCGACGCGCCAAAGCCACGCATGTCAGGACGCACGACTTGGTAGCGCCGCGCGAGGTGCGGGACCCAGCCGTACCAGGCCGCGCCGCTTTCGGCATTGCCATGCAGCATTAGGACCGTTGCGGGGCGTCCCCAGGGGTCGGTGAAGTCGTCGACTTCGTAATGCACCGTCAGATCGGGCGTGGGCTGGAATGTCGGCAATTTTGTCCTCCCTCAATTGCTAGGGGGAAAGCCGCACCGTGGCGTGGGCGCTGCGGCCTTCACTGTCGATAACCGTCAGGTGGGCAAACCCGATGCCATCGGGCTGCCAGTATAGCTGGCGGCGGAGCGGCGCGGGCGGTAAAGGTTTACCGTCGACGAGCCAATGGTGGGGGCGTTGGCCCCCCACCACTTCAAGCG
The DNA here is from genome assembly GCA_019244535.1 of Alphaproteobacteria bacterium. Taxonomy (GTDB): domain Bacteria; phylum Pseudomonadota; class Alphaproteobacteria; order ATCC43930; family CGMCC-115725; genus AP-15. The sequence goes on along the minus strand of JAFASL010000271.1, from coordinate 1,634 downwards.
GAAGCTCTTCGCCGCGCCATTCGATGACCGACCCATCCGGCGGGTAGACGATCTTTAGCCCTGGCGCCGCGGCAGCCGTCTGTGCAGACGAGCTGGTCGCGAGCCGCCGCAGACGTGGCGGAAGGTCATTGCGGGCAATTCTCAACACTCCAGGGGGCGGCGCAGCCTCGCTCCGCGGTGGAGGAGGACCTAGCAGGTCGGCCATCTTGAAGAGGATCGGCGCTGCCGTCAGCCTGCCGCTGCGGCCCGGCATCGGCGTGCCGTCGGGCCGCCCCGCCCAGATGCCGATCGTAATTTCAGGATCGTAGCCGATGGCCCAGAAGTCCCGATAACCGTAGGAGGTCCCGGTCTTGAAGGCGAGCCGTCGGCCGCGGCTGATCTCGGCCGGCACGACACCGGGCGGCGCCGGCGCCTCGGCCAGAATGTCGTTGACATACCACGCTCCAAGCCGCCCGAAGATCGGGCTGCCCACAGCCGGCGGGTCGTCGCGGCGGTAGCGCAGCGGCGCTACCTCTCCGCGGTTGGGGAGCGCCGCATAGAGGCGCACCAGATCGGCCAACGTGATGCCGGCGCCGCCCAACGCCAGTGCCAGGCCGGGGTCGGCGGTGGGCTCGGGCAGGCGCAGCCGAATGCCCGCCGCGGCAAGTGCTGCCGCGAAGCGCGCCGGCCCAAGCCGGTCAAGCACAGCGACGGCCGGCAGGTTCAGCGAATACTGCAGTGCTTGGCGCGCCGTCACATCGCCCTGAAAACGGCCGTCGAAATCGGAGGGCGTGTAATCGCCGAATTGCCGCGGGCGGTCTTCGAGCACGGTCTCCGGGTGAAGCAGCAGTCGGTCGAACGCCATCGCGTAGATGAACGGCTTCAGCGCCGATCCCGGCGATCGCACCGCCCGAGCCATATCGATGGTCCCGCGTCGCGCGACGGCGGTGAAATCGGCGCTGCCGGCATAGGCCAAAACGCGCCGGTCGCGATTGTTGACGATAATCGCGGCAATCGAGGCCTCGGACTCGAGCGCCAAAACCTCGCGTTTCAATATTCCCTCGACCCGCCTCTGCAGCAGCGGTTCGATTGTTGTCAAATGGCTTGGCGCCGCCGGATCTTCGTCCCTTAATGCTTGCGCCAGATGCGGCGCCAGGAACGGCATCGGAAGGCGGATCCGCGGAACCTCCGCGGCGCGCGCCTCGGCGAGCGCGGTCGGCGAAATCACACCCGCTTCCGCCATCCGCGACAGAACGCGGTCGCGGCCGGCGCGCGCCGCCTCGCGGTGGCGGTCGGGCCGCAGCCGCTCCGGAGACCGCGGGATCGCGACGAGCAACGCGCATTCGACCGGCGAGAGGTGGGCGGGCTCCTTGCCGAAATATGCAAGGCTTGCCGCCCGCACCCCTTCGAGATTGCCGCCAAACGGCGCCAAGGTCAGATAGAGGCGGAGCACCTCATCCTTCGACAGCCGGCGTTCGAGCGCGAGCGCTTTTGCCGCCTCGCCGAGCTTCGCAGAGAGCGAACGCGGATGTGGTTCGAGGAGCCGGGCCACCTGCATCGTCAAGGTCGATGCCCCGGACACGACACGCCTGCTTGCCGCCAATTGCGCAGCGGCGCGCAACGCGGCGAGCGGGTCGACGCCGAGGTGCCACGCA
>JAFASL010000235.1 GCA_019244535.1 Alphaproteobacteria bacterium | reverse complement strand
GCCGCACCCGGTGCAATCTCCCAGTAAGAAGGCTTGACCCCATCATTGCCGATCAGGTTGATGACCCGGCCGCGCCCCTGCGTCTGCATGATCGGCAACACATGCTTCAGGCAACGCACATAACCCATGAATTTGAGCTGCAATGACTGCGCCCAATGTTCTTCGGTAAGGTACTCGAGAACTCCACCGGGCGCGGATCCCGCGTTGTTGACCAGAATATCGACGCGCCCAAGCCTGGTATGGGCCTCCTTGACGAAAGCTGCCGCATCTGCCGGTTTGGTCAGATCAGCCGGTATCGGCACGATTTTGCGGTTGGTCTCGCGGGCAATCTGGGATGCCGCCGCTTCCAGCGGCTCCTTGCGGCGCGCGCAGATCGCGACATCGACGCCTTCGCGAGCCAGTGCAAAAGCAATCGCTTTGCCGATGCCGGCGCTCCCTCCCGTAACGAGCGCAGTCTTCCCGTTCATGTGGAGATCCATGCGGCTTCCTTATCGTTGAGCACAGCGCAAGGACGTCAGGGTCTGCCCCCAAGCGCAGCCTTGTCAATCGACGGCTTGCCCGGCTGACTTCCTCCCGCAGCTCGGATTTGCTAAATCGCTCGCGAGAGCTGGTGAGGCGCCCGGAGATGACGCAAGCCGATAAGACGACAGCGGATGCAACGCTTGACGCAACCGGGCTCTTGTGCCCATTGCCGGTGTTGAAGGCGCGGCGGGCATTAAAGCCCCTCGCTCCCGGCGCGGTGCTCGAGGTCATCGCGACCGACCCGGGCGCCACAAAGGATTTCGAGCATTTTTGCGCGACGACCGGCTGCGAGCTGCTCGAGGCGAGCGAGCAGCCGGGCGGTATCTTGCGGTTCCGAATGCGCAAACCTGGCTGAGGATCGCGTCATGGTTCCGATCATAACGATGCCGCGGATGATGGCGGTCGGCGGCGGTGCATTGGCCGAGCTCCCAGGGTTGCTGCAACGGCTCGGGTTGGCGAAGCCTTTGATCGTCACCGACCCCTTCCTGCTGCGCTCCGGACACTTCGAGCGGGTGACCGGGATCCTCGATCGGGCCGGGATCGCCTGGCAGGTGTTTTCCGACACGGTCGCGGACCCGACGACCGCGGTCGTCGAAGCGGGCACGCGCCGGCTGGCCGAACATCACTATGACGCATTGGTGGCGGTCGGCGGCGGCAGCTCGATCGATACGGCAAAGGGGATGTCGGTGCTGGCCGCGAATGGCGGACAAATGCGGGATTACAAGGTTCCGGCGGAGATTCCAAAAGCCGGGCCGCCGGTCGTCGCGATCCCGACGACGGCAGGGACCGGCTCGGAGGCGACGCGCTTTACCGTAATCACCGATACCGATACCGACGAGAAGATGCTGATCGCCGGGCTCGCCTGTTGTCCGGTCGCGGCGATCGTCGATTATGAGCTCACCTTGACGATGCCGCTGCGGCTCACCGCCGATACCGGGCTCGACAGTCTGACCCATGCGATCGAGGCCTATGTCAGCCGCCGCGCAAATTCCTTCACCGACGGCCTCGCCAAGAGCGCGATGGCGCTGATCGCGCGCCATATCCGCACCGCCTGCGCCGAGCCCGCCAACCGGGCGGCGCGCGAAGCGATGATGCTCGGCGCGACGACCGCGGGGATGGCATTCTCAAACGCCAGCGTCGCGCTCGTTCACGGCATGAGCCGGCCGATCGGGGCTTTCTTTCATGTGCCGCACGGGCTGTCGAACGCGATGCTGTTGCCCGAGATCACCGCGTTTTCGGCGCCTGCGGCTCTCGAACGCTACGCCGATTGCGCTCGGGCGATGGGAGTTGCCGAGGAAGGGGAGGGGAGCCAGTCCGCCGTCGCGCGGCTGCTCGACGAATTGCGCCGCCTCAACGAGGACCTGCAGGTCCCGACCCCGCTCGCCTGGGGCATCGATGCCGGGCGCTATGAAGAGCTCTTGCCGGTGATGGCCAGCCAGGCTCTCGCCTCGGGCTCGCCGGCGAACAACCCGCGGGTGCCGGTGAGCGACGAGATCATCGATCTCTATCGGCGCGTCTATGGGTGACCGCCCGCTCACCATGACCTGAACCGGCCTTCACTTCGCCCGTACTCCGCTCGGTGTGCGGGCCGCCCTCATCCGCGGCCGGCTGCGCCAGCGACCAGGCGAAGAGTTCGGCGAAAGACGCGTTGGCGAAATCGAGCGGCGGCGCCCCGGCAAAGCCCACTGCCAGCGCGAGAATTTTGGCCTCGAAAGCCCCACGACGCCCGCGACCGTGCGCCTCC
>JAFASL010000101.1 GCA_019244535.1 Alphaproteobacteria bacterium | reverse complement strand
CCTGATCGGGATGCCGACCCGGTGCGCACTTTCGGTACATTTACCGGCGAGCTGCACCGCATGGCGGACTGGTTCGAGAGTTGCGGCGTTCTCACGGTCGCAATGGAGTCGACCGGCGTCTACTGGATTCCGGCGTTCGAGGTTCTCGATCAGCGCGGCTTCGAAGTGGTGCTGGTCAACGCCCGTGACGCCAAGCACGTCCCGGGTCGCAAGACCGATGTCAGCGATGCTCAGTGGCTGCGGCAGCTGCACGAATACGGGCTGCTGAGGGCCAGCTTCCGGCCGAAAGGCGAGCTGGCGACATTGCGCGCCTACCTGCGCCAACGAGAACGGTTGCTGGACTATGCCGCCTCCCACATTCAGCACATGCAAAAGGCCCTGATGCAGATGAATGTCCAGTTGCACCACATCGTGTCCGACATCACGGGTGCGACAGGGATGCGCATCATTCGCGGCATTGTGGCGGGCGAGCGCGATCCGGCGGCACTCGCTGCGCATCGCGACCGCCGCTGCCACGCGTCAGCCGAGGAGATCAGCGCTGCTTTGGCCGGCAATTGGCGTGAGGAGCACATATTCGCCCTCGGTCAAGCGCTGGACCTTTACGACCTCTACCAAGCCAAGGTCGCCGAGAGCGACGCTCGAATCGAGCAGGTATTGGCTCGGCTGCGGACCGCATTGGAAAGGCCGGCCTGCCGATTGCCTCCCGCACGGCACCGAGACAATTCGGCCAATGCTCCCGCCTTTGATGCACGGGCGATTTTGTATTCTGTGCTTGGTGTCGACCTCACGCAGATTCACGGGCTCGGGCCCTCGCTGGTGCTCAAATTGGTTGGCGAATGCGGCACCGATTTGTCGCCTTGGCCGGATGCCAAGCACTTCACCTCCTGGCTCTGCCTGGCACCAAGCAATAAGATTTCCGGTGGGAGGGTCCTGTCGTCCCGTACGCGACGTTCGGGAAGTCGGGCTGCCGCATTGCTGCGACTGGCCGCGGTGACGGTCGGCCGTACACAGACCGCATTGGGGGCATTCTACCGCCGGCTATCGGCGCGGATCGGCAAGGCCAAGGCGGTCACCGCGACGGCGAGAAAGATCGCCGGGCTATTCTACAATGCCGTGCGTCACGGAATGGTCTACGCAGATCCCGGGGCCTCATATTACGAAGAACGGTACAAAGCGCGGGTTCTGGCAAACCTTCGCCGTCGTGCCACGAGCTTGGGCTTCGTTCTCCAGGAGGCACCCTCCTCGGCATAGATGTTTCTCAGGAAAGCTGTGGCCATCTTCTCGGAACCGCCGAGATCAGGTTCCGCGTGATTGAGGACCACCGGGAGATCTGGCCGGTGCGTGTCATGTGCGAGGCGCTGAGCGTGTCGCCGTCGGGCTACTACGCGTGGCGTTCACGACCGGACAGCTCCCGCAAGATCGCCAATCGCGCGCTGCTGGTCGACATCCGGCGGGTCCATGCGCAGCACCAGGAACGATACGGAGCACCGCGCATCGATGCCGAATTGCGCGCCGCGGGCCAAGCATCGGGGCCGCGAAAACGGTCAGCTAAGATTGTGCCCGGCGTATGAATATGGGGATCCCAGCGGCACCAAACGGATCCCGCGGGATTCGCGGTCAGAATGGGAGCACACATGAGCCAGAACTAAGGAAACGCTGAGAGAGGGCGATAGCATGAGACGGGCCTCCCGGCCGGACGGCGGCGCGGAAGATCACCCCAACGAGCCAGGGAAGCATTTCGTCCCGAGGCGTCATGCAGCCGCTCTTCCCTGCACGTCCCGCGGATCTGGATCAGCTGAACCACCTCGCCTTCCCCGAATACACCGGCGACGCCGAGCGGATCGAGATCCGTGAAAGGTGACTCGTACAGAAGCCGCGGATCCATTACCCCGCGTGCCGTCAGATGATCGATCACCATGTCGACGAATTCATGCTGGTGGGCCGTCAGCTTGCGCCCTTCGATGAACGTGTCAAAAGCGCGCGTTGCGGCGGCGCGATCCAGCCCGACCAATGAGCGGATGAATATACCGAGCCCGCCTTCTTCGTGAATCCGCTGCATCTCCTCAGGCGTGCCGACGCCGGCCTCGGCGAAAATACGCTCGAGCTCGCCAAGGTCGGTCGCTGTTAACGGCTCGTTCCGATGCAGCTTCAGGATGGCTATGTGGTTCTGATTGACCATGAGGAACTGCCGTGCCTTGGCGCGGAAGCGATCCATATCGGTCCCTATCGGAACCCCACTAACCT
>JAFASL010000032.1 GCA_019244535.1 Alphaproteobacteria bacterium | reverse complement strand
TGCTTGCCGAGGGGACGCCCGCCGAGATGCGCAGCGATCCCGAAGTGCGGCGCGTCTATCTCGGCGAGCACTGATGACCTCGCTCCTCTCCGTCGAGAATATCTACACCTCGTACGGCCTCAGCCGGGTTTTGTTCGGCATTTCGCTGGAGATCGCCGCGGGCGAGTGCGTCAGCCTGCTCGGCCGTAACGGTGTCGGCAAGACGACGACTATGCGGTCTATCATGGGTCTGACGCCGCCGTCGAGCGGCCGCGTGTTGTGGCGGGGGTGCGACATTACCGGCTGGGCCCCGCACCGCGTGGCGCGCGCCGGTATCGGCTTTGTGCCCGAGGAGCGGCGCATCTTCGCCGAGCTCAGCGTCTGGGAAAACCTCGAAGTCGGCGCCCGCGCCGCGCGGCGGCCCGGGTATTGGACCATCGCGACGGTGGGTGAGCTCTTCCCGGTGCTGCGCGAGCGGCGCGGTCAACGCGGCGGCTTTTTGTCGGGCGGCGAGCAGCAGATGCTCACGATCGCCCGCGCGCTCACCGGCAACCCCCAGCTGATGCTGCTCGACGAGCCGTCAGAGGGGCTGGCCCCGCTCGTCGTCGATACGCTGCGCGATAAAATTGGCGAGCTGAAGACGCAGGGGCTCACCATTTTGCTCGCCGAGCAGCGTGTCGACTTCGCGCTCGCCCTCGCCGATCGCGTCTATGTTCTCGAAAAAGGCGCGGTCCGCTTTTCTGGTACCGCTGCCGAGCTGCGCTGTGACAAAGCCCTCCTCGACCGGCTCTTGTCGCTGTAGGGCGGCGTGCGGCCCCGCGGCGGAGCTATCCTACGGGGCGGGCCTGCCCGATCGGCTCAGCAGCCGTATCGGCGACGGCGTTGCTGAAAAGAGCGAATGGCCCGTAAGAAATCGATCTTGCGGAAGGCGGGCCACAAGACATCGGTAAAATAGAATTCGCTGTGGGCGCTCTGCCAAAGCAGGAAGCCCGACAACCGGATTTCCCCGCTCGTGCGAATGATCAGATCGGGATCGGGCAACCCCGCGGTGTAAAGGTGGCGGGCGATGGTTTCCGGAGTGATTTCGTCAATCGCTTCGGCCAGAGTTGTTTGCTTGCCCGCCATGCCGCGCAACATTGCGCGGACCGCGTCGGTTATTTCCTGGCGTCCTCCGTAAGCGACCGCAATGTTGAGCTCCAGCCCGTCATAGCTCGATGTTGCGCATTCCGCCGCCCTGATCGCAGCAAGCACCGGCTCGGGGAGCAGATCCAGACAGCCGATCGCGCGGACCCGGACGCGTCGCCGATGGATCTCGGGGTCACAGGCCAGCGCCGTCAGCTTGGCTTCGATCGACGCCAGGATGCCGGAAACTTCGGCCGCCGGCCGTTGAAAATTGTCGGTCGAGAATACCCACAACGTGACGGTCGGAATGTCGAGCTCGGCGCACCATTCGAGCACCTCGTCGAGCTTGTTCGCGCCGATCTCGTAGACATCCCTGGGCTCGATGATGCCGCGGGAGCGGCCGTGACGGCGGTTCCCGTCGAGGATGATGCCGATGTGCCGCGGCGTCGGCCGGCTGCCGACATCGCGCACCAGCCGCCGGCTGTAGAGGTAATAAAGCAGGCGAATCATGGGCGCCAGGAGAACGTCTCCTCGAGCGCCGTATTTCGGGCGTCGCCGCCCGATCCTGGCTACCCAAGGATCATTCGCCAAAACTACGCCGGACGAATGACCGCTAGATGAATCCAGCCTGTGACCACTTTGCATCACAGCGCTGCCCGTAGGCGCTGCGGTGGGGCGACGCTGCTAGTGTCCTCGGTGCCCTTGGGGTACGTAGCGCAAGTTGATCGCCCCGATGCCCGCCGCGACGTTGAGGCCTGTGCTGCCTTCGAAGCTGACCGGCTGCAATGAGATCGTGCGGTTGGATCCGCCTACCAGCACATTAGCGCCGGCCCCGACCCCGACCGTGGCGCTTCCGGTAGCGCCGACAAAGTTGCCGGCGAGCGCCCCCGGCGCCAGGTTGGAGGTCGGCGCCAGCACGGCCCAGATCAGCACACCTGCCCGCGTGAACCCGATATCGACGCCGAACCTCTGGATGGTGCCCGCATACTGCTCGGTCCGGCCCGACCCGGCAAAGGTGCAGCGGAGCGCGCGCGACGAACCAAAGACAAAGCCCCAGCCGCTCGCCACATTGCAGGTCAAGGTTCCTATCTGGGCTCCGCCCTGAGCGTGCGCTGGCGCCCCGCAGACAAGGCTGCCGACAAGCAGACCGAGTGCGCCGGCCGCGGTTCCAAGCCATCTGTACATCGGATTTCGTTCCCCTTCGCGATCATCGAGCCCCTCTCCGCACCCCGGGTGCCTCGCCCGCCGGAGCGAGCGGGTTGATGGGGAGCTCGATCAGACCCCATGTGAATAGAATATCGCCGAGTTGCGATGCGACGAGTAGAGTGACGCAGGCTGGCCTATCCGGGAGAGGAACGCAATGCCCGAGGCGAAGACCGACCGCCACGCGGCGCCGCCGCGCTTCGAGGAGCTGTTGACGCGCGCCGAAGCGCTGATACCGGTGCTGCGCGAACGCGCACCGCGAGCCGAGCAGCTTCGTCAGCTGCCCGACGAGACGATCGCCGATTTGCATTCCAGCGGTCTCTTCCGGATGCTGCAGCCGGCCCGCGTCGGCGGCAGCGAGCTGCCTTACCGGGCGTTGTACGAGCTGACCGCGGTGATTGGCCGGGGCTGCGGCTCGACCTCTTGGGTGCTGGCCAACCTCGCCGCCCACCATTGGTTGCTCGGCATGTGGCACCCGGAGGCACAGCATGAAATTTGGGGCGAATCGCCGGACAGCCTGATCAGCTCGGCGTTGATTTTTGCCCGCGGCCGCGCCCGGCGGGTGGAAGGCGGTTATCGGCTCAGCGGCCGCTGGCCATTTTCGAGCGGCATCGACCCGTCGACTTGGAACATGTTCGGCGCCGTCGTCAGTGACGAGGAGACCGGGCAGAGCGAGCCGCGCATGTTTCTCGTCCCGGCGCGCGATTACTCGATAATCGACACTTGGCAGGTAATCGGCCTGGCTGCCACCGGCAGCAAGGATGTCGAGGTCAGCGACGTGTTTGTTCCGGCCTATCGGACCCTCGCCACCGAGCGGATCAAGGGCGGTCCCAACCGCGGCAGCGAGCTCAACCCCGGGACGCTCTACAAGCTGCCGGCGGTCAGCCTTTTCGCCTATGCGCTCGCCGGCGTCTCGCTCGGCATCGCGCGCGGCGCCATCGAACATTTCGCCGGAACCACCCGCACTCGGCTGAGCGCCTATACCGGCAAAAATCTCGCCGATTTCACGAATATCCAGGTGCATCTCGCCGAGGCGGCGGCGCTCGCCGACGCCGCAGAAGCGATCGCCTTGCGCGATTGCGACGAAGCAATGCGGATCACCGAGGCCGGGGTCGTGCCCAGTATCGAGCAACGGGCGCGCTACCGGCGCGACGGCGCCTTTGCCGCCACTCTCTGTACCAAGGCGGTAGACCTCCTGTTCGCCGCCAGCGGCGGCGGCGCGATCTATCAGAGGAACCCGATCCAGCGAGCGTTCCGTGACGTCCACGCGGCCAACGCCCATTATCATCTGAACTGGGATGTGAACGGCGCGATTTATGGCCGGGTAGCGCTCGGGTTGCCGCCCGATGCGCCGCTGTGAGGGGCACTGAGGTGGAAAACGAAATCCTCGGCAGCCATGCGGCGCCAGTGCAAAGCACGTCGGGCGAAGGCTTTGACTTGCGCGATTTCCGCAACGCCCTCGGCACATTCGGGACCGGTGTCACGATCGTCACTGCGCGCAGCCGCGCGGGCGGGCTCTACGGGATGACCGCCAACTCCTTCACGTCGGTGTCGCTGACCCCGCCGCTGGTGCTGTGGAGTGCTTCGCTCTATGCGCAGAGCCTGCAGGCCTTCCAGGAAGGCACGCATTTTGTCGTCAA
>JAFASL010000863.1 GCA_019244535.1 Alphaproteobacteria bacterium | reverse complement strand
GCGCGCCTTCGATCAGGCCAGGAATATCGGCCAGGCTGAAGGCCTGCTCCTCGTCAAATCGGACGCGCCCGAGGTTGGGCGTGAGGGTAGTAAACGGGTACGGCGCGATTTTGGGACGCGCGGCGGTGAGCGCGGCGAGCAGCGTTGATTTGCCGGCATTGGGCAGACCGACCAGGCCCGCTTCGGCCACTAACCGGAGTTCCAGCCGCACCCGGCGCCGCTCGCCCGTCGTTCCGGGCGTCGCAATTCTCGGCGTGCGCCGCGTCGAGGAGACAAAGTGCATATTTCCCTGGCCGCCAATGCCGCCATGGGCGATAGCTGTCCGCTCATCCGGGACCACCAAATCCGCGATCAGCTCACCACTGTCCTGGTCGAACACCATGGTGCCGGGTGGCACTCGCACGATGAGGTCCCGACCGTTGTGGCCGTACTGCTGTTTACCCCTGCCGGGTTCCCCGTCGGAGGCCACCAGGCGCGGCCGATACTTGAAGTCGAGGAGCGTGGTGAGTCCCTCGTCGACCTCAAAGATTACGTCCCCGCCGCGACCACCGTCGCCACCCGCGGGACCGCCGAACGGACGATACTTTTCACGCAGAAAGGCGATGGCACCGTCACCACCTTTACCCGCCTGGACGTAGACTCTGGCCTCGTCGATGAAGCGCATCGCATCGCCAGTATAGCAGTCCGCCGGATTCCGCCTGACTCGGACCCCGTCACGCCCGAATTTTGATAATGGCTGCTTTGCTCGCTACGCGCGCCGACTTCGCCAGTCTGGCGCGCATCGCCTGCAGCGGATTCAATCCGCGACTTTGCCAAAGGCATGCTGAAAGATGAATAGCGCAGGCTTGTCGAATAGAATGAACTCGACTCGTTTGAGGGTGGTTTCGCCACGCAGATGGTCGCGAACCTCGGCACCCATAACTTCGGCGCATCGATCTAACGGAAACCCGGCGATGCCGGTGCCGACCGCCGGAAAGGCGATCGATTCGAGTTTTTTTTCGCTGGCTCTGAGCAACGAATTGCGTGTCGCTTCGCGCAAATTGGGTTCAGTAGTCCGTCCGCCCAGTCGCATGCTGGCCGCGTGGATGACGTAGCGGGCGGGCAGATTACCGCCGCTCGTGATGGCCGCTTCGCCGATCTTGATTGGTCCGATCTGGTTGCATTCCTGCTGAATAGCAGGGCCGCCTTTTGCGCGAATTGCGCCTGCCACGCCTCCACCCAGCAGCAAATCGTTATTCGCCGCGTTAACCACCGCATCAACCTGGGCCTCGGTCAGGTCACCCTGCCGGATAATGACTTTCGAACGCCAATCAATATCCATAACTGCCCCTCCCCGGCCGCGTTGAACCAGATCGGCCTGCGGCAAATTTAAGCCCGCTCGCAAGTGATCATCAATCACTCCACGGCTGGAACTGCATCGCACGCTGATTTCCCCTATGGGTCCAGCGGGCCCGGTACCCTGGCCAGCCCCGCCAGCCGTTCTGAGACAGAATCGCAACGTTTTGATAAAAATTTCCCACTGGGTGTTGCTAACCGTTCGTAAGCAGCGCTAATTTATGAGTCAATAGCTTTTGAAATTTCCTGATGCAGCGGAGCCGGGAGGCGCTGGCTAATCCAGTGGAAAGCAAGACGTGACAAATTGCCAATTCTTGGACGGGGCGCCAGCGCGACCCGACCGATCATTGATCCCGGAACATCTTCTTCCGCCAGCTTCGACTGGGGGGTCGGACAGGTGACTGTAAAATCTGAAGATCAGTTTGGTTCATTGTTAAGACAGCGTCGGCGTGTCCTCGGCTTTACGCAGCGTTCGCTGGCACGAGTGGTCGGGATTGAATCGAGCCATATCGCCTTTCTCGAAAGCGGCCGGCGCAAACCTTCGCTAAAGCTGCTGACGCGCCTGGCCGATGCACTTGCGCTCAACCGGCAACAATTATTGTTGCTGACCCATCCCGAAGTCGAAGCATTGCTGTCATCACCGAGCACAGCGCAACAGCACAAAACCGGCCAGTCGTGGCGGAACTTCAGCGAAGATGCTGCCCTGCTTGAGCGTTACCAGGTGACCAGACGCGAACTCGAGGTACTGGAGCATCTTTCTCTGCTCGGTTCGGCCTTGTCGCCCAAACAATTTATCGCCATTCTGACGCTACTCCGAAATGGCCCCGAAACTGAATAGTGCCGGTTATGTCGGCGGCGGGCTGACCAGCGCCGGCGTAAGCCGATCACGGCATGAATCTTTAAAATCGCTCGCTGCGCGCACGTCCATAGGGCTCGCTTGCGAGCCCGTGCGCACCTCGCAGACTCGTTGCTCGGCTCCACTTGGTTTCGCCTGGTGGCTAGACGCGTTTCCCTTCGGCAGCCTAGGCTTCGGCTCACCGCTGCGGCTCGAAGCCTCGCCTTCGCTAGTACTACTGTGTTATAAAAATGGAGCATCAGGATTGGCCGGCAAGCGCTGACAGTAGGGGCAGTGTGGTAGAGCA
>JAFASL010000672.1 GCA_019244535.1 Alphaproteobacteria bacterium | reverse complement strand
CGGTTATTTCGTCGGTTGAACCTTCTGAATGGCGCACTGGCCTCTGACGTAATCCAGATCAGCATCGCCGCGACACCGGCCACCACCGAGAATCGAGCTCGGACCCGCTTACCCAGGTGTGCTGCGCCCACAATCCCCGGAAAGGCGGTTCAAAAGTCGCCTCGCAGGATACTGTAAAATCTAATGCAACTTTGCCGAATCGGCATAGTGAGACGATGACGCTGCGTTCACAGTCGAGATCTCCCAGCTTAGGGGGTCGACCGATGAGCCAATATCGAACCGAAGCGTCCGAACTGCCGGTCTCTCGAACACCACCGCGACACGACTTCCTTGGGAAATCGACAAAATCTGCCGACGGGGTAGCTCCATGCCAGTGCGCCGTGAACGTGCCGGCAGCTTCTCGCGCGCATTGGGGCGATTACGGCGACAAGCCCGACGCAGGAGGTGCGGCGGGAAATGATCCCGCTAGGCCGCTTAGCCGGTGCCACGCTGCCTATGTTGTCGAGAGGGCGCAGTACTGGAGGTCAATGTCCACCAGCATCATCAGCCGCAACACGGGTAAGTTGGTGTGGCAGAGCGATCATCATCGGACCATCTTTGCGCTGACCGATATCGTCGGCACCTATCAAAGTGAAAATGGAGCGGTCCACGGCTTATCTCTGCTGCGAGGCGCTTTCGTCTTTCGCCCGAGCGGGATGATATTACGCAGCATCTTGCCGGCGTCCGCGCGATTTATTCGGATCCTGCAGAGTCCGGACACCTATGACAGTATCCTTTCCGAAATGGTTCGAGGCGGCACCCCCGATTTCGAGATGCGACTCCCCATTAGCGATGCGCTCGTTTCGCAGATGGCGTCGACCCTCGCTCAAGAAATGGAGTGTAGATTTTTCGACGATATCCTCGTTGACGCGCTGAATACCGCTCTCGCGGTGCGGATGATACGGCACCTGGTCGATCCATCGAAGATCGCGCCGGCACTGTCCAATGGCTTGTCGCGCGAACGGCTGCAACGCGTTCGTGAGTACATCGACGCGCATCTCGACGATCGGCTGAAACTGGCGGATCTTGCCGGGGTGGCCTGTCTCAGTCCCTGCCACTTCAGCCGCTCGTTCAAACAAGCGGTCGGCGTCAGTCCCCACCGTTATGTAATGGAGCAGCGGATCGCTTGGGCAAAAGCCCTGATGCGGCGGACGCGTCAGTCGCTGGCCTTGATCGCGCAGGAAGTTGGCTTGACCGATCAGAGCCATCTGACCTCGGTTTTCCGCCGCGAAACGGGAATGACGCCGGGCCGATATCGGACCACTGTCGCGTGAACCGGCGCTTCGATCGCCATGCCGCCGCGCGAACAGCGCGTCGCGCGCCGGATGCGTCGGACCAACGGGGGCCGCGGTCGTCCGCAAACACTACTATAACACATTCGACGAGGAAATTCCATTTAAGACCGTAAGGGTCCGGCGAGCTGATCATCCAATACTTGCCGGATCTTCATGGCGAGGTCGGAGTACGTGAAGGGCTTGAAGACGATCTCGACCCCCGGATCGAGGCGACCCTGATGGATGATGGCGTTTCGGGCGTAGCCGGTCGTGAAGAGGACCTTGAGCCGCGGCTGCCGCCGCAGCGCTTGCTCGGCGAGCTGCCGGCCATTCATGCCGCCCGGAAGACCGACATCGGTGAAGAGCAGGCTGATTTCGCGGTGCGAATCCAATAATCGAAGCGCGCTTGCGCCATCCGCAGCGCTCAGTACCGAGTATCCCAGATCGCCAACCATTTCGACGGTATAATCGCGCACATCGGGGTCATCCTCGACGACCAGGACCAACTCCGATCGACCCCGCGGAAGCTCATAAGTTTCCTCGCTGTCATCGACAATATCGTCCGCTCCCCGATAGCGCGGCAAATACAGCTTGACTGTCGTACCCTCACCTTCTTCGCTGTAAATCTTCACGTGTCCACCGGATTGCTTGATAAATCCGTAGACTTGGGAAAGCCCCAATCCGGTACCTTGCCCAGTTTCCTTGGTCGTGAAGAACGGCTCGAATGCGTGCGCAACCACTTCCGGCGCCATCCCCGTCCCGGTATCGGTAACAAAGATCGCCACATATTGGCCCGCCTCAACCTCACCATGCCTGCGGGCATAGGCTTCGTCGAGATGCGCGTTCGCGGTTTCAATGGTCAGCTTGCCCCCTTCGGGCATCGCGTCGCGGGCGTTGACGGCAAGATTTATCAGGGCGTTTTCAAGCTGATTGGCATCCGCAAAAGTGGACCAAAGCCCACCCGCCAATACTGCTTCAACCAAAATTGTCTCGCCGAGCGTCCGCCGCATTAATTCCGACATGCCGGCGACGAGCTTGTTGACGGAGAGGACTTCCGGTGCGAGCGCCTGACGGCGAGAAAACGCGAGCAGCCGATGGGTGAGGATCGCCGCTCGTGATCCAGCCCTTAGTGCTGATGCAATAATTCTTTGGGTGGACTGAGCAGGGGCCAGAATACGATCCAGATGCTCCAAATTGCCCATCATTACGGTCAGCAGATTGTTGAAATCGTGGGCGACCCCGCCGGTGAGTTGTCCGATGGCCTCCATCTTCTGGGCTTGGCGGAGTTGTTCTTCGGTGGCCTTTCTTTCCGTGATGTCCCGCGTAACTTTGGCAAAGCCCAGCAATTGGCCGGATTCATCGCGGATGGCGTTGAGTACTACGCTCGCCATGAAGGTGGTTCCATCCTTGCGACAGCGCCGCCCCTCCGCTTCGTATTTGCCGGTCCGTTCTGCTGTTGCGAGGGCAGTCTGCGGCACCCCCTTTTGGCGGTCCTCTTCAGTATAAAAACGGGAGAAATGCTGGCCGATGATTTCAGCTGCCGAATACCCCTTGATGCGCTCGGCACCGGGATTCCAGCTGATTACGTGACCCGACGCGTCCAGCATGAAGATCGCGTAGTCGGTGACCGCATCGATGAGAAGGTGAAACCGGCGCTCCGTTTCCTCCAATCTGGCAGAGGTCGCAGCAAGCTGACGGGCGCGCTCGGCCACCCGCGCTTCCAAGGTCTCATTAGCCGCCAGGAGCCGGGCTTCCAGGGCCTTGCGCTCGCTGATGTCGTAAAAGACACCAGCCAACCGCCGGGGCCGACCCGTCTCGCCTTTCGCGATTTCGCCTTTTCCAGCGATCCAATGGACGCCGCCGTCCGGGTGCCTAACGCGAAACTCGACATAATAAGGGTCCCGCGCACCCGCGCTTTCGATGGCTGAACGCAATTTCGGCACGTCGTCGGCGAATATTGCCGGTGCCCAGTCCGCGAATACCGGCCGCGGCGTTAGTGGGTCGAAACCAAACAAGGCCGCCACATGGGATGTGCATTCCCACGCGTCGGTCTCGAGGTCCCACTCGAACCAACCGATCCCGCCCGCGGCCTGAGCGATCCGAAAGCGTTCCTCGCTCGCGTTCAGCCGCTGCTCGATCCGGTCTCTGTGGAGCCTATCCTCGCTCATGCCGCGTCTGTTGCGAGCCGCCGCCGAGAATTGCCTTTGCTTCGGTCATCGCGCGCATTTTGCCGTAGGCGATGTGGCGCGGCAGATGATTGAACCCGCAGGTGCTCGTGATGATGGTCTGCTCGGGCGCGAGCCACCGGTGCACGGAGATGCGCTCGGCGATCTGCTCCGCCGTTTCGACAGTCGAAGACTGCACGTCAACCGCGCCGACGCCGAGCTGCTTATTTCCGAGCAGACCTTCGAACGAATCTGTCCGGTCATGCTCGATCAAATAGGAGTCGCATTCGATCCTGCAAATCAGGTCGGCCTTATAGCGGCCGGTATCAAAATATCGATGCCCAATCTGGCCATCGTAATGAGGGCCCACCGCATAGTTTCCCTGGCAGACATGCACGGCAACGTGAACATCTTCGGGAAGATCTTCTATCGACAGATTTATCGCTTCGACGGCATTCCGCACTTCTTGATCGTCGGGCGGGCTCAAATATGGCTCGTCGATTTGGATGTGCTTACACCCTGCTTCGGCCAACCGCATGAAATTTCTGTGCAACAGCTTCGCAGCATCAAACATCATCCGGATCGGATCGTTGTAGCATTCATCGTAGGCGACGGCGGTGAGGAAATGCGGACCCGTCATCGTGATCTTTACGGGTTTATGCGCGTAAGCCGAAACGCCGTTGAACTCGTCAACTAGGCCCAGATCCGTAGAAGCCGTTATTGGCCCGCGGCAAGTGGCCGCCGGATGTGTGACGTTCGGATCGTACTTCGTGATCGGCTTTGGCCGGGTCTCGCCCTGAAAGGCCGGTATTCTTTGCCAGAAGTGATTGAGCATTGCATTGGGGGGCGAATGCCTGTTGTGGGTTCGGCGATGCGTCTCCCCGCCCGTGATAACATCGATGCCCGCCGTTTCCTGGTCTACGATTGCAGCCTGCATAACCCGGTGCTGTGCATCCGCCATATCCTCGGCGAGCAGCTGCCCCATTGTAACGAGCCGGTCGAGCGGTTCGTACCAGCGGGGGACGCTATAGGCTCCGATGACCGTCGTTGTGTATTTCGGGTATTGCGGCATTCAGAGGGCTAAAGGGCATCCTAGAGGACAAGGAACGGCCTCTCCTTTACCAGATCGCGACGAACTGCCTCTCGCTAAGCCTGCTCCTCGCCCCGAAAGCCAAGCTCGAACCTTCTGCGGCTTAAACCTATGTGCGCCGAAAACGGACACGTTGGGTTTTGGCTCTATCGAGCCAGGTGCATCTTTATTCATTGTCGTGCTGAAAGGCGTTACATATTTTCGAGCCGACTCAAAGATTTAATCGCCATTCGTGCAACCTCCTGTTTCTTATCTACTTCGCATCTTAGTTCCTGCGAGCGCCTGCCGCCTAACTCTTTAAAGTAATCATCCTGTTACACCCGCCGCCTTCGTTTACAAACTGAAACAGAAAGGGCTGCGCATAATCCCGCCGCTGCCCGGCGGAACGCCACGCCAGCATGGTCTGGCTGTGTCGCCAGAGACCGGAGAGATCAAGTCTGGTTAAATCGCGCCCTGCGGGAATCGGGTTAGTGATAGTTAATAATTTGCCCAGCTAAATTCTGGAAGCGCCACGCTTCGCTCTTGTGCGCGCGCTCGGCCTCTGCCGCTACCCCAACATATGGGAGAGAGACCCGGCCGATATCGCGGCGCGCTGGCCTGAGGGGCATGCACATTTTCGCCGCCTGATCACGCAGCGAGTACATGGCCGCGAATAATCCGGGGCACACCGGCATCCGTCAGGGGCGCAGGCAGCGGCGCCGGCTTTCCGCTTTTGAGTATCCGGCTATCCGCAGAAGTCCTGTTCGCCCTCGCCTTCCCGCCGGGCCAAGGTCAAGTGTTCGCCACAAGCGGGTTTGTCCACCTGAGTCGGGAAAACCGGGAAAAGTCGCGGTCCGTTGTGCAAAGCGTGGCGCCGTGCTCGACCGCGATCGCGGCGAGGACTGCGTCCATAACAAGCGGGCCGGCGGCTTGGCCGTCATGCACAAGATCGCGCAGGATGCCCCAATGCCGTTCGCCGGGTTCGAGAATGCCGGCGATAGGCTGAGCGAGCCAGGAAGAAATTGCCGTTTCGGCCTCGGACGTGGAGAGCGGTCGGTCAAACACGCGAGTATTCGTAGCGATTCTCAGAAACGCCCACAGCGTGACCCACGCGAAACGAACGAGGTCAGGCCCCGAAAGCGCCGTTTCGAGCCAGACCCGGCTTTTCTCGTGCTGCTCCGCTCTCGGGTGGTAGGCGTAAAGCAGGAGGTTCGCATCGATGAGGATCATCGATGAAGCGAGCCTTCCACCTGTTCAATGACTTCTGCGATATTGTCGAGCGAAATCCCCGGTTTCATCTCACCGAGGTCCCGCGCCGTAACCTTGAAGGCCTCGCGGCGGGTCGTGCCGCGCTGGCTTGTCAGCCCACGACGCAGCGTCTCATTTACGACCTCTCGGAAAGGGCGCCCGGCGCGGCGTGATTCCGCTCTGAGCTTGGCCGCGACATCATCATCCAAGGTTAGCGTGGTTCTCATGCGCTTGTGATGCTGTCGTAGAGACATCATGATGTCAACATAGCGGCATCGGACCAGTCCTTGCTAAGGATCTCGATAAAACTCCCAGCGTGTCGCGATTTACCAGAACATCCCGGTCGCCTACATCGCCCAGCGAGCGGCCGTGATCCTGCTGCCGATCGACCGGCTGCTGTGGACCGAACGGTCCTCGGGAATCGCTGCCAGCCTCGCCCGCACATTGCCGAGACCGCGGCCGGCCCGGCCCGTCGAGATATGGATGACTGGCGACGCCTCGGACCATGCTCGGGAGGGGCTCCAGCAGTTCGGCATCACCCTGGTCGAGCATGCCGGCCAACAGCTTCCGCTGCTCGATTGAGCTGCCTTGCCCAGTCCGGCGAGCCCTTACTCGGTTGGCGACGCTGAAATCGCCGCATTCGCATCGTATTCTGATCTGCCGTGGTGCTGGACGCCGCGTAGTGCTTGCCGCGAAGGGAGACAGCGTGCCTGTAGATTCGCTGCCAACACAGGTGGTGTCGTTGCCGGCTGGCCGCGGCGCCGCCCGATGTCGTGCCCTGTCGCGGCGGATCTTTGCGTTGAGCCTCTTGTTGCTCACCCAAGTTGCCGGCGGTTGCGCCCCTTTGGAACGCCAGCCTGCGGTGCCCGCAAATCTGACCGAACAGGCGACGGTGCTGGAGCTTCCGAACGCCCGCTTCTGGCCCGACACGCAGGGGTTGGAGTTGATAGAGGAAGGCAGGCAAGCTCGGGCGCGGCAACGCGCGGCGCGCGGCGCAGCTGCGGACGCGGACCGACCGCTGCCGCCGGCTAATTTCCTCGCGGTTTCCGGCGGAGGGGACAACGGCGCCTTTGCGGCCGGGCTGCTGGTCGGCTGGACCGCCAGCGGTACAAGACCCGGTTTCAACCTCGTCACCGGGATCAGCACCGGCGCGCTGATCGCGCCATTCGCTTTCCTGGGGCCGGCTTACGACCCGCAACTGCGCGCGGTTTACACGACGATCGGGCCGCGGGACGTCTATGAGCAGCGGCCGCTTCTGAAGGCCCTCTTCAGCGAGTCCCTTTTCGACACGACGCCGCTCTTTCTGCTGATCTCCCGCTATGTCGACGCCAATATGATGGCGGCGATCGCCGAGGAGTACCGGAAAGGGCGCCTTCTGATGATCGCCACGACCGACCTCGACGTAGGCCGCCCGGTCATCTGGAACATCGGCGCAATCGCGGCAAGCGGCCGGCCCGAAGCCGAGGACCTGGTGCACAAGATCTTGTTGGCGTCCGCCGCGATGCCCGGCTTCTTTCCGCCGGTGCTATTCGATGTCGAAGTGGGAGGCCGGCATTACCAAGAAATGCACGTCGACGGCGGGGCCGTGGCGCAGACCTTTCTCTACCCGCCGCAGATCGGAATCCTCGTCAATCTTCGGGAGGGCCGCTTTGCCCGCGAGCGCCATGCCTACATCATCCGCAGCGGCAGGTTGGATCCCGAGTGGGCTTCCGTGGACCGGCGCTTGATGTCGATCTCAAGCTGGGCAATTGCGACGATGATCCATTACAGCGGCTACAACGATGTCCTGCGGATCTATTCGACCACACAGCGCGACGGGGTGGATTATAACCTTGCCTATATCGGGCGCGATTTCACAGTCGAGCACAAACAAGATTTCGATCCAGTCTACATGAACGCGCTGTTCGATTACGGCTATCAAAGGGCGGTGCGCGGCTATCCGTGGCGGAAGGCGCCCCCCGTGTTGGAAGAGGCGCAAAGGCGTGTGGCCAACCTGCGGTGAACCGCATCGGCGCACTCCCCTGACGGGTGATATGGGAGTAAATCTGGCGATCGTCCTCCTGTTGTTTCCGGCCTGGGCTTACCTGATCGCGTCGGCCGTCGCAGTCCGCCGGTTTGCCCAGCGCGCCAATTCCGTCAGTTCTTCGCGCATTAGCCCCTCTCCGCCCTTTAGGGGGGAGAGGGAAGGACCCGCGAAGCGGGAAAGTGAGGTGGGCGGCACCAGAAATCCGCAGGTTGGCCCCGCTCACCCAGCCCTCTCCCCACGGCTAGCGGGGGGAGAGGGTAAAGCTGTGTCAATGCTGAAGCCGCTACATGGGGACGAGCCGGACCTATATGAAAATCTTCGTTCTTTTGCCGAGCAGGACTATCCGCGGTCGCAAATCGTGCTCGGCGTCAACAACCTGCGAGATAGCGCTCTCCCGGTAGCTCAAGCCCTGGCTCGCGACCTTCCCGCCCATGACATCGTCGTGGTCGTCAATTCACGCATCAGGGGATCGAACCAAAAGGTCGCCAATCTCGAAAACATGATCGAGGCGGCGCGTCACGATGTGCTGGTGCTTGCAGACAGCGACATGCGCGTCGACCGCGGGTACCTCAGCGCCGTAACGGCGCCCCTCTGTGATCCACGCACCGGGATCGTCACCTGTCTTTACAGGGGAGTGTCGACCGGCGGGAGGTGGTCGGAGCTCGGCGCCATGCACATCAATTTCGGCTTTCTGCCGGGCGCGCTGGTTGCCGATTCGCTGCGGCTGGGCGGCGGGTGTTTTGGCGCGACGATCGCATTGCGCCGCGAGACGCTCGAACGGCTTGGCGGGTTTGTGCGTTTGCGGGACGAGCTCGCCGACGACCACCGGATCGGTGACGAAGTCCGCGCGCTCGGGCTCGCGGTCGTGCTGTCGCCTTATATCGTCGAGGCTCGCGTCTGCGAGCGGAACCTGGCGGAGCTGTGGCGGCACGAGCTGCGCTGGGCGCGCACGATCAGGGCCATGGCGCCAGCCGGCTTTGCCGGATCGGTGCTCTCTCACGCGGTCGCAATTGCCGCGCTTGCCGCGGCAGCGACCGGATTTGCCTTGACCGCCTCGATTTTTCTTGTGATTTCGTGCGTTCTCAGATGGGCGACGGCGCGGGTCATCGCGAATGCGCTCGGAATCCCCCTCGCCAGGCCCTGGCTGTTGCCGATGCGCGACGCCTTGTCCTTCGCAGTGTTCGTTGCCAGCTTTTTCGGACGAACAGTCTTTTGGCGGGACCAGGTTTTTCACGTCGAGGCGAGCGGCCGCATGACAGCCGACAGCGAGAAGGCCCAACGGGATTAGGCCCAACGGGATTAGGCCCAGGGAGATTAGGCTCATGATGAAGACCTTGTTTCTCCACCCGCCATCCTTCGATGGCTTCGATGGGGGGGCCGGCTCACGCTATCAGGCCAAACGCGAGATCCGCTCGTTCTGGTACCCGACATGGCTGGCGCAACCAGCCGCGCTGATTCCCAGCAGCAAGCTGGTCGACGCCCCGCCGGCGCGGCTGAAGCTCGAGGAGATATTGCCGCTTGCCGGGGATTATGAGCTGGCGGTGCTCCACACCTCGACGCCGTCCTTTGCCTCCGATCTTAGGGTCGCCGAGGCGCTGAAGGATGCGAACCCGAAACTGAAGATCGGGTTTGTCGGAGCCAAAGTCGCGGTCGAGCCCGAAGACAGCCTCAGCGGCTCGACGGCGGTCGATTTCGCAGCGCGCGAGGAGTTCGATTTCACCATCAAGGAGGTTGCGGAAGGACGGCCGTTAGATGCGATCGACGGCCTCAGCTACCGTCTAACCGGCGGGGCTATTGCGCACAATCGCGACCGGGCTGTTCTTGAGGAAATGGACCGCCTTCCGTTCGTCACCGAGGTCTACAAGCGCGATCTGCAAATCGAAGACTATTTCATCGGCTATCTGAAGCACCCGTACGTATCGCTCTACACTGGACGGGGCTGCCGGTCGAAATGCACATTTTGCCTGTGGCCGCAGACTGTCGGCGGCCATCGCTACCGGGTGCGGAGCGTCGGCCACGTCGTCGACGAGATCCGTCTCGCAAAGAACTATTTCCCGCAGGTGAAGGAGTTCTTCTTCGATGACGACACCTTCACCGACGACCGGCCGCGGGCCGAAGCGATCGCGCGTGAGCTCGGCAAGCTCGGCGTTACGTGGTCGTGCAACGCCAAGGCAAATGTGCCGCGCGCCACCTTGGAGGTGCTGCGCGACAACGGCTTGCGGCTCTTGCTCGTCGGTTACGAGACCGGCAACCAGCAAATCCTGAACAACATCAAGAAAGGCATGCGCATCGACATTGCGCGCCGTTTCACAAAGGACTGCCACGAGCTCGGGATCACGATTCACGGCACGTTCATCCTTGGGTTGCCCGGCGAGACCAGGGAGACGATAGAGGAGACGATTCAATTTGCCGCGGATATCAATCCGCACACGATCCAGGTATCGCTCGCCGCGCCCTATCCCGGCACTTACCTGCACCGGCAGGCGGTCGAGAACGGCTGGCTCGACGTATCCCACGCCGAGTTGATCGACGACCGCGGTGTGCAGATTGCGCCGCTGCACTACCCGCACCTCTCCCATACCGAGATTTTCCAGTCGCTCGAAACCTTCTACAAGCGCTTCTACTTCCGCCGCCGCAAGATCGCCTCGCTCGTTGCGGAGATGGTCAAGAGCCCCGAAATGATGCGGCGCCGATTGCGCGAGGGTGTCGAGTTCTTTCAGTTCCTGCGCAGCCGGGAGATGACGAGCTGAAGAACCTGATCGTCTGTGCGGACGATTTCGGGTTCGATCCCGCCATCAACGAGGCCGTCGAAGAGGCTCACCGGCACGGTATTCTGACGACCACCAGCCTGATGGTCGGCGGTTCGGCAGTGGGTGATGCCATCATGCGGGCGCGGCGCCTGCCGGGGCTCGCGGTGGGGCTGCACCTCGACCTCGTTGATGGCGTTCCCGTCCTGCCGCGAAACGAAGTGTGCGATCTGGTCCGCGAAGAGGGCCGGTTCGATCGGAATATGGCGCGCGCCGGTATGCGGTTCTTTTTTCTGCCGCGGGTTCGCCGCCAGCTCGCCATCGAGATACGCGCGCAATTCGAAGCGTTTCGCGCGACCGGGCTGCGGCTCGATCACGTAAATGCTCACAAGCACATGCACGTGCATCCGACCGTTGCTCGGATGATCATCGAAATAGGGCGTGATTACGGTATGAAGGCGGTACGGGTTCCGCTCGAGCCGGTCGAGCCGTTGCGCACCGCTTTTCCGGGCGAGCATTACACGCCGCCGTTTTATGGCCTGTGGATCGAGCGATTGCGCCGCCGGCTGCGGGCAGCCGGGCTGTTGGTCAACGACAATCTTTTCGGCTTGGCTTGGAGCGGCGGCCTCGAAGGGCGGCGGCTGCTGCGTCTGATCCCGCATCTGCCCGACGGGATTAGCGAGATTTATTTTCATCCGGCAGTCAAAAGCAGCCCCCTATTGGAAGCGGCAATGCCAGGTTACCGCCGCCGAGAGGAATTCGCGGCTTTGCTGAATCCTGCCGTTAAAAGCCGCCTGGCAGAATCCGGCGTTGCTCTTACCCGTTATGGCGATTTGTTGGCAGCGGCCGCGAAAACGTAACTCAGCCAGTAACTGACGCGGCATTGACGCTACTGATGAGATAATTGCGACCGGCGTCTATACAAATTGCCGCGAAATTTCCGATCCGCGGACATAAAGCGGACATGCTTCACGGCGATCCTGCGTAAAATCGGAAAGGTAGGAGGGGAGTCATGGACGGGCGCTTTGATTGCTGCCGCTATGAGCCGAGCCTCGAAGATCTGCTCGCGGACGAGGTAATGACGCCCGTGCTGCGCAGCGCCGGTCTCGAGGCAAGGGAGTTCCGCGAGATGATGGCCGAAACCGCGCGCCGAATCGAGGACCGAGACCGGCATCGGGATCAGGAGTAACGGCCAGAGGTCTAGACTAGGTCGGCAATCTCGCGAATTTCAGGCGAACCCGCAGCCCGGGAGTGTTGTCATCGAGTGTAACCGAGCCGTCATGCCGCTGTACAATGGCGCGGACGAGGCTGAGGCCGAGCCCGTTTCCGGGGGTAGTGCGGCTCGGCTCGAGGCGTACGAAGCGGTCCAGCACGTTCTGCCGGTCGGCTTCGGGAATACCCGGCCCCCGATCCGCAACTTCGAGCACCGCCTGCCCGCTTTCGGTAAACACCCGTAACTCGAGCTCGCCACCGCCGGCATACTTGACCGCGTTGTCGAGAAGATTGGCCAGCGCCTGGGACAGCAGATGCCGGTCGCCGCGGATTCTGACACCGGGCTCCGCCAACACGTTCAACGTGAACCCCTTTTCCTCGGCGACCGGCTCATAGAGCTCGCCAGCAGACCGGGCGACTTCGGCGAGGTCTAGCGGCTCGGTATTGTCACGGCGGGCTCCGGATTCCAGTTCGGCTATTCTGAGGAGAGCGTTGAACGTCGCGAGCAGCCGATCTGCCTCTTCGATCGCCGCGCGGATCGCCTCGTTCTGGGCCGAGCCAGCCGCCGCACCGGCCTCCGATGGCGGTACCAGGGCGCGCTCTAGACGGGTCCGCAGCCGTGAGAGCGGCGTCCTCAGATCGTGCGCGACGTCGTCGGTGACCTCGCGCATCGCCGTCATCAGGCGCTCGATCTGATCGAGCATCCGGTTGAGGTTGAGCGCCAACTGGTCGAACTCGTCGCTCGTCCCGCGGAGCGGGACGCGATCCGACAGATTCCCGGCCATGACGCGCTCACTTGTGCGGTTCACCTGCTCGACCCGCCGCAGCAGGTTGCGGCTCATCACCGTGCCGCCGATCACCCCGATGCCGAGCGCCACCAAGCCTGCCCATAACAGCGTCGCTCTGACCTGGCCGCGAAACGCAGCCCCGTCGCTTACGTCGCGACCGACGAGCAATCGATAGCCGCCTGGAATGATGAACAGCCTGCCTCGGGCAGGATGAAGCTCGGGCCGGCCGTTAACCACTCGCTCCAGTGTGAAGGACAGCCAGGCCGAATGGAGCGGCACTCCGGGGGGCCAGGCAGCGATGTTGCCGGCAAATGGCTTCCCATCGGGGTCGGTGACGAGATAGATCATCGCGTCGCCGCGATCTCCGGCGCTGCGCGCCGCCACGATCTGAATGAGCCCGCTCAGCCCGCGCTGTGCGTATTGCTCGGCAAGCCCCGTGATCTCGGCATCGAGCGTCGCCTCGGTTTGCCGTTCGACAAAATCAGCGCTCGTCAAATAAACAAACAGCAGGACGCCCAGCACTGAAGCCGCGAACACCAGGAAATAAAGCGCCGCAAGCCGGAACGCGTGCGTTCCGATCAGTCTCCGGGCGCTGCGGAAGACCCCTATTGGCAAAGATGGTCCTCCGGGCGCGGTGCGGACGTGTTCGGCGGCGATCAGCGCCTGCCTCTCATATTACTCCGGAGCGCGCAGACAGTAGCCGGCGCCGCGGACCGTATGCAGCAGTGCATGGTCGAAGCTCTTGTCGATTTTCTGGCGCAGCCGGCTGATGTGTACGTCGATGACATTGGTCTGCGGGTCGAAGTGATAGTCCCACACATGCTCCAGCAGCATCGTCCGCGTCACTACATGACCGGCGTTCCGCATCAGGTATTCGAGAAGCCGGAACTCGCGCGGCAATACCTCGATCGCCTTGCCGGCCCGCCTGACGCTGCGCGTCAGCAGGTCGAGCTCCAGATCCGCGACCCGCAGCTTGGTCGCGGTCGCCGGCCCAGCGCCCCGCCGCAGCAGCGCCTCCAAGCGGGCGAGCAGTTCGCTGAAGGCGAAGGGCTTGACGAGGTAGTCGTCGCCCCCGGCCCGCAGCCCCTTCACCCGGTCATCGACGCTCCCGAGCGCACTGAGGATCAGTGCAGGTATGCGGATCTCGGCCGCTCGCAATGCGCCCAGCATCGACAGGCCGTCCATGCCGGGGAGCATGCGGTCGAGAACCATCGCGTCGTAACCGCCGGAACTCGCCAAAAACAGCCCCTCTCGCCCATCACCCGCGCAATCGACGATGTAGCCGCTCTCGCTGAGACCCTTTGTCAAATAGGTCGCGGTGTCATGGTCGTCTTCGACGACAAGTATCTTCATCGAGCAAAGGTGCGGTCTCTGAGTCCCAGGATCAGGTGGTATTTCCGGACAGGCACAGCAAGCCGGGAGCCGCTGTACGGCGGCATTGCGTTCGGCGAAGCCACTAGGCTAAGCCCAGGCAGATTGGCGGGCTTGAGATCTTCCCCCTTTTGCCACCTTTACTGGTAACCGGGCGTAACCAGCATCGGGGGATCGGTGACTTCGACCAGCTCGGTTCGGTCAAAGCCGTTGAACCCGGTGCGCAGGCAGGCGCCGTAGGCGCCGAGCTGGCCGAGTTCGATCCAATCGCCCTCTTGCATGTCGGCGGGCAACCGAAACGGCCCGCTCATCCTGTCGGCGCTGTCGCAGGTGGGCCCGAAAAGGCCGAAATCGGCGAGTTCCTCTTCCGGATCCTCGGGTCTACCAGGGCGAATACGGCGCGCCGGGAAGCGGAAGGCGGGGACACCGGCATCACTGAGGTTGCCGTAAGTGCCGTCGTTGACGAAGAGCGTGTCGCCGCGGCGCAGCAGCACCTGCACGACGATCGATCCGCCGGCGGCCACCAGAGCTCGGCCCGGCTCGGCCCACAGCCGGACACCGGAGGGCAGCGACGAGACGCCAGCGCTGATCGCGGCGATGTAATCGGCAAGTGGGGGCGGGGCCATCCCCGGGTAGCTCACCGGGAACCCGCCTCCGACATCGATGATGTCGACAGCGACACCGCAGCCCGCGATCGCCTCGCCCGCCAACGCCATCGCCCGCGTATAGGCATCGGGGTCGAGACATTGCGAACCGACATGAAAGGCTATGCCGAGCCGGGCGGCGTGCGGGCGCGCCGTCCGCAACAGTTCGATTGCCTCGCCTAGCGGCGCGCCGAACTTTCCCGACAGATCGTAGACTGCATTGCCTTTGGGCAAGGCAAGGCGAACGAACAGGCCCAAGAGCGGCGGATCGCCGACGAGTCCTACCGGCACCGTTTCCTGCAGGATCTTGGCCATTTCCTCGGCGCTGTCGAACGCAAAGTCGGTTACACCGTAGCGCTCAAAGGCATTGCGGATGGCTGGGCGCGACTTGACCGGGTGCATGAGATGGATCTCGGCGGCAGGCAGCAGCGCGCGCACGAGCTCCACCTCAGTGAGCGAGGCGCAATCGAAATGCCGAATGCCACCGGCCCACAGCGCACGCAATACCCGGGCGTCAGGGTTGCATTTGACGGCGTAGAGGACATCCCCGGGAAAGCAACCCGCAAATTGACGTGCCGCGGCCGCAATCGTCGCTGGGCGCAGGCACAGCAACGGATCGGTCGGTCGCGCATCCGCAACGACCGCATCGACATTCGGGAGAATTGCGCGCCCGAGCGCGCCAGCAGCAGCAAGACGGACTTTCGCCATTGCACGATCCTCCGAAACCCAGGAGGCGACATCCCGCTCCGGGCCGTTCAGGGGCCGGAGGCGGAATGACCAGACAAGGTTGGATTGCCGCGACGGGGCGAGAGCGCCCCGGAGCGTCAGATGATCGTGCGAGTACTTCGCATCGCGTGCCGGAACATATCCGTTTCCCTTAAGGACACCGGCCCACGGGTGGCCGGCTCGGCCGAAAAGGACGCGTTACGTCGTAGCAGCACCCCTGGCGATAGCAGCGGTTCTAGGCACGTGCGATTGCGTCGGAGGCGTTAGATGGGGAAAAAGCCCGAAGATACAAGCCTCTTTCCTAAATTCAGCGCGGTGCGAGCAAGCCGATGTAGTCCCAGGCGATCGTCGCCGCCGCGAGCGCGGTAATCTCGGCGACATCGTAGGGTGGGGACACCTCGACGACGTCCATTCCCATGAAGTTGAGACCCGCAAGACGGCGGAGAATTGCACGCGCCTGCCAGGTCGCCAGCCCGCCCACTTCGGGCGTTCCGGTCCCCGGCGCAAAGGCAGGGTCGAGCGCATCCACATCGAAGGTCAGATAGGCGGGATCGCCGCCGACAACCTCGCGAATGCGCCCGGCGACGGCTTGCGGCCCGGTCTCGTGCACATCTTCGGCATTGACGATCGTCACGCCCTTGCCTGTGGTCCAATCGAAGATGCCGCGGTGCAATGGCGAGCGGATGCCGATCTGGATCGTATGGTGGGGATCGATCAGCCCCTCCTCGATCGCATGGTAAAATGGGGAGCCGTGGCCCCAGACAAGCCCAAAGCTTTCGGGCCAGGTATCGACATGGCCGTCAAAGTGAACGAGCGCGAGGGGGCCCTTGCGGCGCGCCAATGCGCGCAGCAACGCGATCGTGATCGTATGGTCGCCGCCGAGCGCAACGAGATGCCGGAGCGGGGCCGCCTGGGCCTCGATCTTGGCAAGACTGCCTTCGATGTCGCCGTGCGCGATGTGGAAATCGCCGATATCGGCAAGATCGAGCTGCTGCATCTCGGCCCAGGATGCCGGGTGATCGCCATCGACCAACATGCGGCTCGCCTGCCGGATCGCAGCCGGTCCGAACCGCGCACCGGGCCGGTTCGAAGTGCCCAGGTCGAACGGGACACCGGCGACACAAATCGCTGCGTCGGCATCTGTTCGTTCGACGCCGAGAAAGGTCGGCCGGGTGGCAAAAGTAGGTAGCGTGCTCATGTCCCCTATATGGGGGATATGGCCTTTCACCTACAGTGGCTTCTCGTAGAATAGGCTCGTCACGATGCGGCGTGGCGGCAGCTCGGCATAGCGGCCGAACGGCCCGCATGCCCGGAATCCCCAGCGCTCGTAGAGCCCGATCGCCGCCGCTTGGTGGATGCCGGTCTCCAGCCGCAGAACCCGCTCGCCGGCGTTGCGCGCTTCCGCTTCGATGCGGGCGAGGAGCGCCTTGCCCACCCCGCGCCCGCGCGCCTGCTCGCGCGCATACATGCGTTTGACTTCGGCGTAACCGTTGTAGAACGCGACGCCGCCGCATCCTGCCGCACCGCCCTGGAGCCGGGCGATGAAGAAGCAAACGTCGGGTTGGAACAGCTCCTCGATCGACAGGGCGTGGCGCTGATCAGGCTCGTACGCGGCTCCGAGAATTCGGTCCAGCTCGGACAGCAGCTCCCTCGCCTCGGAGGTCGGGGCGGAAACATGCTCGATCGCGATACTCACATCGGCGGTTCTAATGCACCCGTTCGAGCACTGCCGCGATGCCTTGGCCGACGCCGACGCACATCGTGACCAGCGCATAGCGTCCGGCGGTGCGCTGTAATTGCCGCGCGGCGGTCAATGCGATGCGCGGGCCCGACGCGCCGAGCGGGTGGCCGACCGCAATGGCCCCGCCGTTCATGTTGACCCGGCTGTCGTCGAATGGCAGTTCGAGGCCGCGCAGGCAGGACAGCACCTGCGCGGCAAAAGCCTCGTTGATCTCGATCACGTCAATGTCGGACAGGCTAAGTCCGGC
Source organism: Alphaproteobacteria bacterium (assembly GCA_019244535.1). Lineage (GTDB taxonomy): Bacteria > Pseudomonadota > Alphaproteobacteria > ATCC43930 > CGMCC-115725 > AP-15. Next base: position 2,342 of record JAFASL010000672.1, on the reverse strand, counting down.
GCGTGCCAGCGCCTTTTTTGAAGCTTCGACCGGGCCGATGCCCATGATCCGCGGCGGCACTCCGGCGACCCCGCTCGCGACGACCCGGGCGAGCGGTTCGGCCCCGGCAGCATCGCCCGCTCTGCGGCTGGCGACGATCATTGCCACCGCGCCGTCGTTGATGCCGGAAGCGTTGCCGGCGGTCGTCACACCGCCCTCCTGCAACGGACGCAACTTGGCCAACGCGGCGAGGTTTGTTTGTGGTCTTGGATGCTCGTCCTCGGCGACTTTGACTGGCCCGGCTCGGCCGCCCGGCACCTCGACAGGGAGGATCTCGCCCGCAAAGAACCCGTCGGCCTTGGCCTTTGCGTATTTGCGCTGTGACGCTTCGGCGAACACATCGCAGGCCTCCCGCGTGATCTGGTAGTCGCGCGCCAGGTTGTCAGCGGTCTCCGGCATCGTGTCGGCGCCAAACTGGCGTTCGATCTTAGGGTTTGGGAACCGCGCGCCGATCGTTGAATCGAAGATACGGCCGTCGCGCGCGAACGCGGTCTCCGCCTTGTTCATCACAAAGGGTGCGCGGCTCATGCTCTCGACGCCGCCGGCCACCATGACCTCGCCCTCGCCGCAAGTGACCGCCTGCGCCGCCATGACGATCGCGTTGAGGCCGCTGCCGCAATTGCGCTGCAAGACCGAGCCGGCGACCTCGATCGGCAACCCAGCCAGCAGCCCGGCATGCCGCGCGACGCAGCGGCTGTCCTCGCCCGCCTGATTGGCGCAGCCGACGACGACGTCCTCGATCTTCTCTGGGCTGAATGGGCTTTGCTTGACCACCTCGGAGACGACCGCGGCCAGCATGTCGTCGGGCCGCAATTTCGCGAGAGCGCCAGCGTGGCGGCCGAAGGGTGTGCGCAGAGCGTTATAAATGTAGCCGTCAAGCATCGTCGGTTCCTCCTCGCTCGCATCTCCGCGCGCCGGCCGGCCGCTGTCAAGCTCCGCGCTCGCGCCGTGTGCCGGTCATCTGCCGATAGCGGCGCCGATTAGGGCTTTGGCGGCGACAATGTGATGCCCTGTCGCTTCATTTGCTCAACAACGGCCTTGGCGCCCTCATCGCCGTCGGCAGCCAACTGCGCGGTCTTGGCGGCAAGGGTCTCCACCTTCTGACGCAGCTTAATCGCCTCTTGCACAATCGGCTCTTGCAGACGGCGCTGTTCCGCCAGGCTGTCACGGTCGTGAATCGCGTACCCAGTCTCGAACGACATCAGCACGAAGAGCGACACAACGAGGAGAACAATTGGCAACCACCATCCCCCCGGTGCCGCGCCTCTGGAATCGCTCCGGATGATCGTCATGGGGTTTTTCCGGCTGCCGGCGGCGCGGTCCTTTCGGCCGGACCTGTCATCGGTACCGGCTCTCCCGACGCATTGACCGAAATCCCGTTATCTGCGAGCAGGCCGCGCAACTTATCGTCGTTGTTGCTTACGGCGGCCGCCGCGAGCGCGCGAACCAGAGCCTCATTGATGCGGCCCAACTGGATGCTCTGGTTGATAAACTGCTGGCGCTGGTTGACCTCCGTCTGCACCGCGCGATTGTCTTGGATAAGGAAGATATAGATGGCGACGAGGACGAGCGTCACCGCAGATGCCACGACCGTCGCCCAGTAAAGCCAATCCTCGGACCGCATCGCGCCGCATCTCCTCTCGCTGACCCGCCGCAGCTTGCGTGCTCAGCATAACACAAGGCCTTCGAGAGCGTCGCGGCTTGTCGAAGCGGACCTGATCAGAGTATCATCGGCAGCCAACAAGGGCTCGGGAGTAACCCGCGCCAACTGAACAGTGGGAGGATCGGATGCTGCACGTCGATCCGTGGATCGGCTTTGCCCTGGCAGCGCTTAGCGGGTTCGTATTGTCGGCCTGCTCAACACCAGCGGCGCCGCCGGCAGCCGCAATACCGGCAATCTCAGCAGATGCGCAAACACCAATCGTGCCCGCTCCCCGTCCGCCCCCGCCGCGGCGCGCCGAGCTTCCACCGCCGGCGCCCTCCCCCCAGGCGCTCTGGAAATACGGCCACTGGCGGTGGAACGGACAAAAATACGTTTGGGTGCCGGGCCTCTATGTCCAGCGCCCGTCGCCCACCGCCAATTGGATCCCCGATTATTGGGAACAGGGGCCGAAAGGCTGGATGTGGGTCGAAGGGCAATGGACATCGTGACGGCTTACCCTTCGCCGCCGGATTGAGATCGTCTGCTGATCCGATTGATGGCCGCGCGGCAGGTCTTGACCAGCCAGCGCGCCCGGTCGGCCAATTGTCTGCAACTGGCAGCGCTAGATCTCACCCAGGTCGCGCAGGCTGGTATGGCCGTG
>JAFASL010000630.1 GCA_019244535.1 Alphaproteobacteria bacterium | reverse complement strand
CCTGACCGGCAACCCGTTCAGCCTAGCACCGTGCTCGCTCGGTCAAGGACGCTGCGCGCCGGCTGCGCCGGTGCCGCCGCATTCGCGGCGACATCCTTGACTGCCGCTGCGCGCGGCGCTCTGCCAGAGGGCAGGTCGGGACGAAGGAAGGGTCGCTTTCGAGCGAACAAAGGGATGTTGCTTTTGCTCTAAGCTTAGCCAGTCCCCCTTCCATGACCGATTTGCTGAACTTGACGCACACAACAACTTATAGAACCGCAAGCGCGCTACTAGCCATCACTTGACCCGATAGTTTCGGTTGCGATTGGGGCGAGAGCGCCAATATTCGCCGTGATTGCGCATGGATCCCCAGTGCAGTTCGTTTGGGATCGGTCTCAACGCCAGCGAATCGCCTCGGCCAATCCAGATTGCGACAGCCAAGTCCCCCGCAAGTCGCGTTCCTGCGATCTCACAAAAGAAAAATGGCCGGAACCGAAGTTCCGGCCAAGTTTGAACAGGGAGGCTTCACGTCTGGGAGACGTAAGGGTCCGCAGACCCTCTTCCCGGGCACAAGTCCCGGAAACCTGCCACGATCAATCAATCGCGTGCCGGCACAATGGACTTTTCAGCGCACGTCCACCAGCCGGAATTTCTTCTGGCTCGTCTGCAAAAACCGCAACTCTCTCAAAGCGGCTGCACCAATTCATTCAGATCCTGCACCTGGATTGGCGCAATCAAGTGAGCCGGGTTTCCGCCACTTTGCGCAATAGAAAATCACGGAAAACGCTGATGCGCTTCGACGTTCTCAGCTCTTCAGGGTAGACAAAATAAGCTTCTACCGGAGGACCAATCAGCTCGGGCAGCACCCGCACCAGCTCGGGATGCTCGTTCGCGATGAAATCGGCCAGCGCCGCAATCCCCAGCCCGCTGAGCACACCGCGCAGGATCGCATAGAAATTGTTGACGGCAAGGATCGGCTTGCGCTCCTGCCCGGGCTTTGTCCCAGCCTCGAGCAGCCAATTAACATTTTGCACCGGCGGGCGTGCATCTTCTCCGAAAACAATCACCCGGTGCTTGTCGAGATCCTCAGGTTTCTGAGGCATCCCGTGCTTTTTTATATATTCGGGCGCGGCATAGACATGGGTCGGAACGCTAACGAGATGGCGCTGAATCAGATCCGGCTGGCGCGGCGGAGACATCCGGATTGCGACATCCGCCTCGCGCATCGACAAATCGAGCTCCGAATCATCGACGACGAGGGTGACCTGGATTTCGGGGTAGAGATCGAGGAACTCCCGGATCCGGGGAGTGAGCCAAGTTGAGCCGAACGCTATAGATGAGGTAATTTTGAGTGGCCCTTTCGGCCGGTCCTTGGATTCGGAGATCAGCCCCTCGGCCATCGACAGCTTGGCGAACACCTCGCGTGCCGTGCGGAACAGCAGCTCGCCTTGCTCGGTGAGGATCAATCCGCGGGCGTGGCGATGAAATAGCGGGACGCTGAGGCTTTCCTCGAGTGCGCTGATTTGCCGGCTCACAGCGGATTGGCTAAGGTTCAGCGATTCCCCGGCATGCGTGAAGCTGCCTGCTTCGGCGACCGCGTGAAACACCCGCAACTTGTCCCAGTCCATCCCATTTCCCCCGGCAACGACCTAGCGCGGTCAGTTGCCCGTCTCCTAATCGGCGGCGCGCATCCTTGCCGCTACCTCCTGTCCCGCGAGAAACTTTTCCGCTTCGAGGGCCGCCATGCAGCCCAGTCCAGCTGCCGTAACCGCCTGACGGTAAATTTTGTCCTTCACGTCTCCCGCAGCATACACGCCCGGAATCGCCGTCTCCGTCGAGTCCGGCCGCGTAACGGCGTAACCGTCTGCGTCGAGCGGCAGCTGACCCGCTACGAACCCGGTCACCGGGGTATGTCCGATTGCGATGAACACGCCGTCGCACGAGAGCTCGGATGAGCGGCCGGTGCGTGTGTTCCGCAACCGCACTCCCGTCACTGCCGGCGGCTCTCGCACACCGAGGATTTCTTCGACCACGCTGTCCCAAATGACGTTTATCTTTGGGTTGCGGAACAGCCTCTCCTGCAAGATCTTTTCGGCTCGGAGAGTATCGCGGCGATGGACCAGAGTAACTTGCCGCGCGTGGTTTGTCAGATAAATCGCCTCCTCGACCGCGGTGTTGCCGCCGCCAACGACGACGACATCCTTGCCGCGAAAGAAAAATCCGTCGCAGGTCGCGCAAGCTGAAACACCAAATCCGCGAAAGATTTCTTCGCTCGGAATGCCCAGCCAGCGGGCTTGCGCGCCGGTGGCGATGATCACGGTCTCGCCGATATAGACGTCCCCCGCATCCCCTTTGGCGATGAACGGCCGGTGTCCCAAATCGATTTCGGTAATCATGTCGAGGATGACTTTTGTGCCGACATGCTCCGCTTGTTGTTTCATCTGCTCCATCAGCCAGGGGCCCTTGATTACCGAGGCAAAGCCCGGGTAATTCTCGACGTCGGTAGTGATCGTCAATTGGCCCCCCGGCTGGAGGCCCGTTACCAGGATCGGCTGGAGGTTGGCCCGGGCCGCATAAATCGCCGCCGCATAGCCGGCCGGACCCGCCCCGATGATCAGGACCTTGCTGTGGTGGCGTTCGGGCATGGCGGCATCCTTCGAATTTCACACCTGTTATACATTATTTTGGAATGCCGGCGGAGAAGGGATGGTCTTTGCTAGAATCCAAACATATGGTCGAGGCTGAAGCGACCATCGCCGTCAATCAGCCCGTGATAGCCGAACAGCCGGCAGGTTGTGTCGCGCACGATGATGTACGCCCCTCGTCCCGCTCGCGCTCGGGTCGCCTCGTCGAACTGGCTTCGATAATACCATAGCCGCGAGCCGGAGCACGGGATCTCCAGACGCGAACGCGCGACCTCGCAGCCGGCGCCGTCGTAGAGAATGATCGCTGTGTCGCTCATCGAAACCCAGCGCCGCGACGCAGGGTAGATAAGGTGGCAGAACGTGTCGTAAGCCGGCTCCCCGAGCCGCAGAAAGAGGCGGGTCGACAGTCCCGGCGGCCGTCCTGAGTAGGATTGCGGCTCATTGCGGTAGGTCAGAATCGTATTGAAAATATGTGCCCCAAAACTGGTCTCGGCGGAATGGCCGCTGCGCCGGTGGCGGTAGCGAAAGAGGGCATGTAGCCATCCGTCTGCCTCCTCGCCCGCAGAGAAATCGTAGACCAGTTCGATATGGCCGTACCCGTCGCCGAGCGCATCGAGGCTCTCCATTTGGTCGAAATCCAGCGCCATCCTGTGCGCCCGCGGGAGCCGCCCAAGAGATTGCTTCAGCACCTCTCGTCCATTCGGGTCGTAAACCAGGGCAGCGATTGGCAGAGCGGTTTGGCATGTCGCCATCGGTGTCGGCAAGGCCAAGCTCTTCCACAGCGCTCTCGGCATCAGTGGGGCCGGCAACAGATAGCCCTTGCCGAACATCGCCTGGAGCTTCGCGAGTTCGGGGGCGGGTTTCAGATCGTCGCGTTCGACATTCACGTGCGCGATACGTCGGCGACCCCGCTCGAGAACCTCATAGCGCGGGCGCACCGCGTGTTTGCCCGCCCGCACCTCGATCTGGCCGGGCCACGCGAGATCGGGCAACAATTCAGAGACGTCGACAGCGCAGGTGGCGAAAGGCGCGATCGGCGTGCAGATAGGAGTCACCCTCTCCCCACCCATGGGTGCAAGGCCGATAGCCCCCGGCGGGATCGCGACTGCGTGGCTGTTCTGAACCCACAAGAGGACCTGCTCCCCGCGGGCAGGAGAAGGGAGACCGGCATACCGCTCGGCGGGCCAAGCATTGGCATCATGCGTGCAGGACAGCACGCCGCCGCACTGCCGGTCAGCCGAGCCGTTCTCGTCGAAAATGTCGAGTGCATACTTGACAACGTCGTGCCCGGCTGCCCCTACGATGTGAAGAAACAGCTGTCCGCAAAACTCGGGCAATCCGAATCGCTCGCGTATATCGCGGCTGTCGAGAATGATAGCGCTTGCGGGAGACTTGCCGGTCTCGCACCACTCGGCCAAAACCCTGCCGTCGCCGGCAAACAACGTGATCCAGCAACTGACCTCGCCGGCGCCGTACCCCGACCAGTAATTTGTCGTGACCAGACGCGTATGGAGTCCGCCAGCATCGCGAAAAAAGGCGAAGTTCGTGGCGAAATTGAGGGGATCGAGATAAGAGCGCTTGTTGGTCAGGCGATCGGCCGGTATCCGCATTTCATCGAGACTTACCGCGAGGGCGCCCTCAGGAAGATAAGGCGGCATCTGCAAAAGCACGCGCTCGGCGTCGAACGCGGCGACAAGTATCGTGCGCGCGTGGCAGCACGGCAGTTCGGTTATGGGTTGCGCTCGATGGCCGAGAACCATGCTGCCGATGCGTTCGACCTGCTGGACGTAGACGCCGGCTATCTCGATCTGATCCAGGTCGAAGAACACATTGAACGCCTCGACGGCGCCGCCGGCATCATAAATGGCAACGGGGGTATGGCGGGCGAGCCTGTCCAAAAGAGCCCACCCTCGGCATACGGCTGCGGGGTGAGTCAGCGCCTTATAGAGTGTGTTTCCGCCCCGAGCATTGTCGAAAGTTTCAATCCTCAGTCCCATGGTGACCCATCGCCCCCCGCGGCGCGATCCGCCGCTGTTCCGATACTACATCCCCGGCGAACGGCACCGGCCAGCGGGTTGGTTTCTCGTACCTCTTCAATCGCCTCAGACTGCCTCTAAACGAATCGAGCGCTCCCTATCCGAGCCTCTGGATGACGAGCCCTCTTAAAGCCGCACCGGCCCGAGCGGTATCATCCGGGATCGGGTAGGACCACGCCTCGATCCGGCCGGAGAACGGCCGGGTGATGCCGGCCAGCTGCATCGCGTTATGAAACCGCGCGAATTTAGGACTGCCGCCGTGAAGAGCGAGGATGTGCACCGGTTTTCCGGTCGCTGCCGCTTCGCTGATCATCGACACCGAGTCGGCGGTCACCATAAAAGCGTCGGCCAGCGCGAGATAGGCAAAATAGGGATTTTCGCCGCGACCCTCCCAAATCGCCGCAGGCAGGTTCTGAAGCCGGTCGCGCAATATCGCGATCCCGGCCGCGCCCGTGCGGCGCGACGGCGTCACGAGCGCCGAGCCTCCCTGGGTTCGGATAACCCCCGCGATAGCGTCGGCAATTTCTCCTAGCTTGCGAAGCGTCAACCGGTATGCCCTGTTCGCGCCGCCTATGAGCACCGACAGGATCGGGCGCTGCAGCGCCGCGAGATCCGGGAAGCGAGCACGCTCGGCCGCAAGCCGACTCGCGGTGACCCGGTGGACGGCCCCGCGCGTGACGATTACCCGAGGACCCCGTAAACCGTCATGCTCGGGGACGACAAGAAGGTCGAATTCGTCGCGCCCGACTCCGGGGTCCTGGATCTGCGCCGCCACAGTGCGCCCATTGTTCGCTCGCCGGACCGCCAAGGCCAGCATCGCCGTATTCCGGCCGCAGCCAATTAGAAGATCCGGCCAGGGCGGCGAGAGCGGTGTGCCGCTTGCCCGTGCTGCGGCCAGCGGCAGGAACCAAAGCCGGGGCGGAAGGCACTTCCATGGGTGGCGAATTTCGAGCCGTTTCTCGATGAAAGGAAAGCCGGTCGCCTCGGCCAGACCCAAGGCCTGGCTGGCCATCCCGGCCTTGCCGTCATGCAAAACCCAAGTGACCGGCAATGCCGCACGGGTTGCGCCAATGGGGCGGCAGATCATGCGCTCGTTTACGAAAACCATCGGCGAGCGGCAACCCGAGCCGATGCGGACGCAACAAAATTGCGCGCTCACGGCGCGCCGCCTATCATCGAAGGAGCGAGAAAGAGGGGAGCAGATGCGGCGAATCAAACTCGACCGTATCGACCGCCGCATCTTGCGGAACCTGCTGACCGACGGGCGGATGACAAATGTCGAGCTGGCTCGTCGCGTGGGCATATCGGCGCCGCCTTGCCTGCGCCGAGTGCGCGCGCTCGAAGAGGCCGGTATGATCCGCGGCTATCATGCCGATCTGGCCGCCGAGGCGCTCGGCTACGCTGTTACGGTCTTTGCCCAGGTCGGACTGTCGAGCCAGGCGGAAGCCGACCTAAAAGCCTTCGAAAGCCTTGTTGCAACTTGGCCGGAGGTGCGCGAAGCGTACATGCTGGCTGGAGAAACGGACTTTTTGTTGAAGATCGTCGCGCCCGATTGGGACAGCTATCAGCGGTTCCTCAGCGCCAAATTGACTTCCGCCCCCAATGTCAATCACGTCAAATCGGCTCTCATGCTCCGGATGTCGAAAAACGAGCCTGGCGTGCCGATCCCGGATCAGCCCACCCTGTTGGAAGAAGGAGTGCAATTGACCGTGATATGACCGTACGCGGGCAGGCTCAACCGAAGGCGACGGTGACTATCTCGTAGGATTTGGCTCCACGGGGGGTCGTGACCTCGACGCTGTCGCCCGTCCCCTTGCCGATCAGAGCGCGCGCCAAAGGGGAGGTTACCGACAGCCGGCCCGATTTGATGTCGGCTTCGTCCTCGCCAACAATCTGAAAAGTCTGCTCCTCGTCGGTTTCCTCATCCGCAAGGGTGACTTTGGCGCCAAATTTGATCACCGAGCCGGACAATTTTGAGACGTCGATCACCTCAGCCCGCGCCACTTTGTCCTCGAGTTCGATGACCCTGCCTTCGATAAAGCTCTGGCGGTCGCGGGCAGCATGGTACTCGGCGTTTTCGGCCAAATCCCCATGGTCGCGCGCTTCCGCGATCGAGCGAATAATGGCGGGCCGGTCGACGGTTTTAAGCCGCTTCAACTCCTCCCGGAGCCGATTGAAGCCCTCGGCCGTCATCGGGATCTTGTTCATCACGAAGGCGTTCGGATCCTGCTGTCAAAAAGTCGAATGCGGCGGGTAACGCCCGCCGCGAAGCAATCAAAGGTATGATTGCAGCGGTGCGACTTCAAGGTTCCCGGCGCGCAGCGCGGCGATGGCCTGCACCGCGGCGCGAGCGCCGGCGACCGTCGTATAATATGGAATACCATTGGTCAGCGCGGTGCGCCGCAAGCTGAAACTGTCGGCGATTGCTTGCGCCCCCTCGGTCGTGTTGAAAACCAGCTGGACCGCACCGCTCAGCATGCGGTCGACAACATGCGGGCGGCCCTCGCGCACTTTGTTGACCGAAATGACGGGCAGCTCCGCGGCGCTCAAGCTTTCGGCAGTGCCCTTGGTTGCGAGCAGCGAGAAGCCCATTTCGACGAGCCGCCTGCACGGCTCGATCAGCGCGCTCTTGTCGCAATCGCGCACCGAGACAAAGATGCAACCGGCGTGCGGCAGAGCCGTCCCGCTTGCAATTTGTGACTTCGCAAAAGCGCGCCCGAAATCGCTGTCAAGCCCCATGACTTCGCCGGTCGATTTCATCTCGGGGCTGAGGATCGGATCGACGCCGGGGAACCGGGCGAACGGGAATACCGCCTCCTTCACCGCGACATGCCCTCCCGCCCGCAGGCGATTGGCTGCAAAATCGGTGCGCCAGTTCTCAAGCGGCTCACCAGCCATCAGCCGGGCCGCAGTCTTGGCGATCGGCACGCCGGTGGCCTTGGCAACAAACGGCACGGTGCGCGAGGCTCGCGGGTTCACCTCCAACACGAAGATCAGCCCGTCCTGAACCGCGAATTGCACGTTCATCAACCCGATGACGCCAAGCGCACGGGCGAGTTCCACGGTCTGCCGCTCGATTTCGGTGATCACCGCGCCGCTCAGGCTGTAAGGCGGTAACGAGCAGGCGCTGTCCCCCGAATGGATCCCAGCCTCCTCGATGTGCTCCATGATGCCGGCGACTTCGACCAGCCGACCATCGGAGACGGCATCGACATCCACCTCGATCGCGTTCTGCAGATAACGGTCGATCAATACCGGGCTGGTGCCGGAAACCGAGACGGCGTGGCTGATGTAACGATGCAACCCGGCGGTATCGTGCACAATTTCCATCGCCCGGCCCCCAAGCACATAAGAGGGGCGAATCACGACCGGGTACCCGATATCGCGAGCAACAGCTTCGGCCTCGCTCACCGAACAGGCGGTGCCATTGTCGGGTTGACGCAGGCCAAGCCGGCTCAGGAGCCCCTGAAACCGCTGTCTGTCCTCCGCCAGATCAATGGCATCGGGTGAGGTGCCGAGAATTGGAATCTCGGAGCGCTCCAGTGCTGACGCCAGCTTTAGCGGGGTCTGACCGCCGAATTGTACGATGACGCCGAGGAGTGTGCCGCGCCGCTCTTCAACCCGCACGATCTCGACGACATCCTCGATCGTGAGAGGCTCGAAATAAAGCCGGTCGGAGGTGTCGTAATCCGTCGATACGGTCTCGGGATTGCAGTTGACCATAACCGTCTCGATACCGGCGTCGCGCAGGCTGTAGGCCGCGTGCACACAGCAATAGTCGAATTCGATGCCTTGGCCGATACGGTTCGGGCCGCCGCCCAGTATGATCACCTTGCGACGGTCGCTCGGGTCGGCTTCGCACTCCGGCATCGCAAGCCCGTCGCCCTCGTAACAGGAGTACATGTAGGAGGTCTGCGACGGGAACTCGGCGGCGCAGGTATCGATGCGTTTGTAGACTGGATGAAGGTCGAGATCCCGCCGCTGCGAACAGACAGCGTCCTCATCGAGTCCGACAAGTCTACCAAGACGAGCGTCGGAAAAGCCCATTTGCTTCAGGCGCAGGAACTTCGTGCGGTCCTGCGGCAGCCCTTCCCGGCGCACGCGTTCTTCCGCATTCACAATTTCGCGGATTTGCTCGAGGAACCACGGCTCGAACCGGCACGCTGCGTGGATTTCCGCGGTTGTGAGCCCGTACCGGTAGGCTTGAGCGATCAACAGCAGGCGATCGGGGACCGGTTTTGCCAACGCCGCTTTCACCGCTTCCTTGCCGGCGCTATCCAACCCTTCGATTCCAACCTCATCGAAGCCGGTCAGGCCGGTCTCCATCGAGCGCAATGCCTTCTGTATGGATTCGGCAAAGCTGCGGCCTATCGCCATCGCTTCACCGACCGATTTCATCGAGGTTGTCAGCAACGGCTCGGTGCCGGGAAATTTTTCAAATGTGAACCGCGGCATCTTCGTGACGACGTAATCGATCGTCGGCTCGAAGGATGCCGGCGTAACCTGCGTGATTTCGTTGGCGAGCTCGTCGAGCGTATAGCCGACTGCCAGTTTGGCCGCGATCTTGGCAATCGGGAAACCGGTGGCTTTCGAAGCCAGCGCCGAAGAGCGCGAGACCCGCGGGTTCATTTCGATGACGACAAGCCGGCCGTCAGCCGGGTTGACGGCGAACTGCACGTTCGAGCCGCCGGTATCGACGCCGATTTCGCGCAATATCGCGATCGCGGCATTGCGCATCAGCTGGTATTCCTTATCGGTCAAGGTCAGAGCCGGCGCGACGCAGACCGAATCGCCGGTATGAACCCCCATCGGATCGATATTCTCGATCGAGCAGACGATTATACAGTTGTCCGCGCGGTCGCGGACCACCTCCATCTCGTATTCCTTCCAGCCGAGAACCGACTCCTCGATCAGCACCTCTTTCGCCGGCGAGGCTCTCAACCCGCCACGGACAATATCCTCGAATTCCTGGGCGTTATAGGCGACCCCGCCGCCAGTGCCGCCCAAGGTGAAAGACGGCCGGATGATGGTCGGGAGCCCTATCGCCCCGAGCGCATCGACGGCTTCGGCGAGAGATCCGACCAGGCGGCTTCGCGGCGAGGCCAGCCCGATCTTATCCATCGCCTGCCGGAACAGTTGGCGATCTTCGGCCTTGGCGATTGCCGCTGCGCTGGCGCCGATCAATTCGACGCCGTGCCGGTCGAGTGCCCCGGAGCGGGCGAGCTCCATCGCGGTGATGAGCGCCGTCTGGCCGCCCATGGTCGGCAACAGCGCGTGCGGCCGCTCGCGGGCGATGATCTTAGCGACCATCTCGGGGGTGATCGGCTCGATATAGGTCGCGTCGGCCAGCTCGGGATCGGTCATGATCGTCGCCGGGTTCGAGTTCACGAGGACGATCCGGTATCCCTCGCTTTTCAACGCCTTGCACGCCTGCGCGCCGGAATAGTCGAATTCGCAGGCCTGCCCGATCACAATGGGCCCGGCGCCGATGATCAGGATGCTCTCGAGATCGCTTCGCCTAGGCATTCGCGTCCATCATCGCGACAAACCGCTTGAACAGATAATGGCTGTCCTGCGGGCCGGGGCTCGCTTCCGGATGATGCTGGACCGAGAACACCGGCTTGCCGACAATCCGCAGGCCTTCGTTCGTGTTATCGAAAAGCGAGAGATGGGTTGGCTCGATGCCCGCCGGCAGGCTTTCCGGGTCGACGACAAACCCGTGATTCTGGCTTGTGATCTCGACCTTCCCGGTCAACAGGTCCTTTACGGGATGGTTGGCGCCGCGGTGGCCGCGGGGCATCTTGCGGGTCTTGCCGCCGAGCGCCAGCGCCAGCAGCTGATGCCCGAGACAGATACCGAAAATCGGCTTGCCCGAGGCGATGAGGTCATGCAGCACCGGAACCGCATAAGCGGCTGTCGCGGCGGGGTCGCCCGGACCATTTGACAGGAAGATACCGTCAGGCCGGTGGCGCAATACATCCTCGGTGGAGGCGGTCGCAGGAACCACGGTTACCTTGCACCCATGCGCGGCGAGCATCCGCAAGATGTTGCGCTTGGCCCCGTAATCGACCGCTACGACGTGATGGCGCGGGCTGCGCTGCACACCATAGCCGCGGTGGCGGTCCCAAACCGTCTCGGTCCACTCATAAGTTTGGCGACAGCTGACTTCCTTGGCGAGATCCATGCCCTCGAGACCGGGCCAATCGAAAGCTCGCGCCCGGAGCTCCGTGACGTCGAGCCGCCCGTCCGGCCGATAGGCGATGGCGCCGTTCGGAGGTCCGAGATCGCGAATGCGCCGGGTCAACTGCCGGGTATCGACCCCGGAAATGCCGATCAACCCGTTGTGTTTTAGCCAAGCCTCCAGCGATTGCGTAGCGCGGTAGTTGGCCGGCGCCGTAACCGCCGTCCGCAACACCAGGCAACGGGCGGCGGGGGTGATGGTTTCGATGTCCTCCCGATTGGCGCCGACATTGCCGATATGAGGGAAGGTGAAGGTGATGATCTGGCCGGCGTAGGACGGGTCCGTCAGGACCTCCTGATAACCGGTGATCGCCGTATTGAAGCAGACTTCCCCGACCGCCGTCCCGCTCGCGCCGATGCCTTGGCCCCAAAATACCGTCCCGTCCGCGAGCACGAGCGCGGCATTACAATCTGGCGGTCGCGGCATCGGCTCGCGCATCGCGAATGGGTCCTGTAGGCGGGCCGCTATGCCGGACCGCACGGAGCAACCAGGGGCAAACAGCTGAGCGTTCGACAAGTAGTTGATCAGAGCGCTCGGGTCAACCTCGGCTCTCGGTGGAACCTTCATTGTTTCAATCACTTACTCTTGGAGGCGCGGAATTGCCGCGGACCGCAAAAGCGATTAGGCTTAAAAACTCTGGGTGCGGGGGAACCGACCATGCTGCGTCAGGCCTTCAGGGACCGCCTGAAGGAAGCGATGAAAGCCAGGGATTCGCGCACGGTTTCGACCGTCCGATTGATCCTCGCTGCCCTCAAAGAACGCGATGTCGCGGCGCGCGGGCAAGGTAATCCCGAGGCGCTGTCCGAAGCCGAAATCCAGCGGATGCTGCAGGCAATGGTCAAGCAGCGCCGCGAATCGATCGCGCTCTACGAGCAAGGAAACCGCCCGGACCTTGCGAACCAGGAGAACGAAGAGATCGCAGTCATCGAGAGTTTTCTGCCGCGACAACTCGATGAAGGGGAGATTGAGGCTGCGGTCAAGGCGGCAATCGGAGAGGTCGGGGCGGCAACGTTGAAGGACATGGGGAAGGTAATGGCGGCATTGCGCGAACGCCACGCCGGGGTCATCGATCTCGGTCGGGCGGGTGCGGTCGTCAAGCGGTTGCTGGGATGAGGCAAATCGGATCCTCCCCGCCTGATTGTTGCTGTTGTCCTCCATTGCCAGGACGAGGAAAATAGGTGGCGTTCCCACCCGGCTTTCTCGACGAGCTGCGCGGTCGGATCTCGCTTTCCGGACTGGTCAGCCGGCGGGTCAAGCTTGTGCGCCGCGGCCGCGAATTTGCCGGATTGTGTCCGTTCCACCACGAGAAAACGCCGTCTTTCTACGTCGTCGAGGATAAGGCCTTCTTCCATTGCTTCGGGTGCGGCGCCCACGGCGACGTGATCGGCTTTATGATGCGGGCCGACAATCTCGATTTTATCGAGGCGGTCGAGAAGCTTGCGGGCGAAGCAGGGCTGGTCGTCCCGCAGGCGACATCGCGGGAGCGGGAACGGGCACATCGTCAGAAAAGCTTGCTTGAAGCGACCGAGGCGGCCGCCGCCTTTTACGAGGGGCAGCTATGGTCGACCGCCGGCGCCCGCGCACGCGAGTATCTGCAAGGACGCGGTCTCGATCGCCAGACGATGCGAAGCTTTCGTCTGGGCTGGGCTCCAGACGACCGTCAGGCGTTGCGGCGCGCCCTTGTGCCCGAATTTTCCGACCCGCTGCTGATCGAGGCAGGGCTGTTGCGCGAGCCGGAGGGAGGAAAACTTTCGGATTATTTTCGAAATCGCGTGATGTTTCCGATCAGCGACCGCGCCGGCCGGGTCATTGCCTTTGGCGGCCGGGTCCTCGGGGACGGGCAGCCCAAATATCTGAACTCGCCGGATAGTGCTCTTTTTGAGAAAGGCCGCGTCTTGTACGGGTGGTCGGCGGCGCGGGCGGCCGTGATCCGCGATCGCGAAGCGGGGAGCGCGGGAGCGATCGTTGCCGAAGGCTACATGGATGTGATCGCGCTGCACCGGGCGGGCTTTTCCACCGCCGTGGCGCCGCTCGGAACTGCCCTGACCGAATTCCAGCTGCAAGAGCTTTGGCGACTGACCCCCGAGCCCGTCCTCTGCTTCGATGGCGATGCAGCAGGACAGAGGGCCGCCGGCCGGGCGATGCGGCGGGCGCTGCCGCTGTTGCGTCCAGGCCTGAGCCTCCTCTTTGCCGCCCTCCCCGCGGGAG
Organism: Alphaproteobacteria bacterium; assembly: GCA_019244535.1. Classification (GTDB taxonomy): domain Bacteria; phylum Pseudomonadota; class Alphaproteobacteria; order ATCC43930; family CGMCC-115725; genus AP-15. The sequence goes on along the minus strand of JAFASL010000630.1, from coordinate 3,036 downwards.
GCGACCCCGACTGCGTCATCCGCCAAGGAGGCCGGGACGCGTTCGAACAGATCCTCGCTGCAGCGCGACCCCTCTCGACGATGCTCTGGGAATGCGAGCTGGGCGCCAGTCGCGTCGACACCCCCGAGCGCCGCGCGGCTCTCGAGCGCCGTCTGATGGAAAATGCCGGTCTCATTGCTGATCGGTCGGTCCAGGCCGAATATCGGCGATTTTTCCGCGACCGGCTGTTCGATGCCGGGCGATCGGCCCGCCCCGGCGCGCAGCGCTCGGCTCAGCGCCGGGTGAGCTTCGTGCGTGACGGGCCGGAACCGCCGCCTCGCTCCGGGGGACGGATACAGCGGGAAAACCTGCTGCGCATGCTTTTGCATCTGCCTTGGCTGATCGACGAGGTTGCCGAGGATCTCGCGGCGCTCGACATGCCGGAGCCGGAGCTGGACAGCCTGAGACGGGAGATTTTAGAACGGGATGCGGTCGGATCGGGGCTTGACGCCGGTGCGCTCCAACAACACCTTGTCGAGAACGGGCTTGCGGCGACCGTGGAAAGACTGCTCTTGCCTTCGGTCGACACGACTTTCCTGGTCCGATGCTCCGACCCTGTCTCCGCGCGCAAGGAGTGGGTCCGCGTGACCAGGATGCTCTCGGGAGGCGACCGCGGTGTTTTGGCCGAAGCCACAGACCACTTGATCAGCAATGTCTGCCCTCAGAGCTGGGAACGGTTTTTGGCTGCCAGAGAAAGAGTTTTGCAAGAGGGGTGGCAGGGTGAGGATGAGACCTGACCCCGCGGCATCCTCGCCAAAGATTGTCGGCAGCCCGGCATCGGGCGGCTGTTGAACCTCTTAGGGACGGTGGAATGGCGAGCAAAGCGGCAAATACGGTGGAAGTCACAGAAACCCGCGAGGAGGCGGCGGAAGCGCCGCTACTGGACAGTGTAGCCGCAGCAATCAAGAGGATGCTGGCGCGCGGCAAGGAGCGGGGTTATGTGACCTATGACGAGCTGAATGCCGCATTGCCGCCCGAACAGGTGTCCTCGGAGCTGATCGAGGACACGATGACCACGCTTTCCGAGCTCGGCATCAACGTGATCGAGAATGAGGAGAGCGAGGAGCCCGCGGCCGCCGATGCGGAAGACGGCGACGGCGAGGTCCGCGGCAATCTGGACGACGACGACATTGGCCGCACTGATGACCCGGTCCGGATGTATTTGCGCGAGATGGGATCGGTCGAGCTGCTGTCGCGCGAAGGCGAGATCGCCATCGCCAAGCGTATCGAGGCCGGCCGCGAAATGATGATCGGCGGCATCTGCGAGAACCCGATGACGATCCGCGCCATCATCGCTTGGCGGGACGCGCTGAACGAAGGGAAAATGCTGCTGCGCGACATCATCGATCTCGACGCCACTTACGGCAGCGGCGTGTTCGGGGCGGTCCCGACAGAGATCGCTGTCGTTCCAGAAGACGGCAAGATCGAAGGCGAGGCGGGTGGTGACCGGTCCCAAAACGGCTCGGATCCGGGCGAAACCGGAGAGGTCGACACCGTTAACAGCGAAGAGGTTGCAGCGGAACTCGGCGAGAATGAGAGCGAGCTGGCTGTCGAGGAAGCCGAAGGCGAGGAAAGCTCGATCTCTCTCGCTGCGATGGAAGCGCAACTGAAGCCGAGCGCGCTTGCGACCTTTGACGCGATCGCGGAAACCTACAAAAGACTGCACAGGCTCCAGGATCAGCGGATCAATGCGCTGCACAAAGGTGAGCCGCTGCCTCGGGTCACCGAACGGCGCTATGAGAAGCTAAAGGCGGAGATCATCGAAAACGTCAAGCGCGTGCGGCTCAACAATACCCGTATCGAGTACCTCGTCGAGCAGCTGTACGACGTCAATCGCAGGCTGGTCGCGGACGAGGGCAGGCTGTTGCGCCTTGCGGAGGGTGCCGGCATCAGGCGCTCCGAATTTCTGCAGCAATACTTCGGAAACGAACTCGCCGGCGATTGGCTCGAGCGGGTCGAAACATTACCCGGCCGCGGATGGCCACGACTGATCGAGAAGCATGCCGCAGACGCCGTCAGGCTGCGCACCAATGTCGCAAAGATTGCTGCCGAGGCCAAGCTGCCGATCAGCGAATTCCGCCGCATCGTCCAGACGGTTCAACGCGGCGAGCGTGAAGCGAGCCGGGCGAAAAAGGAGATGGTCGAGGCCAATCTCCGCCTCGTCATCTCGATTGCCAAGAAATACACGAACCGCGGCTTGCAGTTTCTTGACCTGATCCAAGAGGGGAACATCGGCCTGATGAAGGCGGTCGATAAATTCGAGTACCGCCGCGGCTACAAATTTTCGACTTACGCGACCTGGTGGATCCGCCAGGCGATTACCCGTTCGATTGCCGATCAAGCCCGGACGATTCGCATCCCCGTGCACATGATCGAAACAATCAACAAGCTGGTGCGCACTTCACGCCAAATGCTGCACGAGATCGGCCGCGAGCCGACGCCCGAAGAGCTCGCCGAAAAGCTCGCGATGCCGCTGGAGAAGGTTCGCAAGGTCCTAAAGATCGCCAAGGAGCCCATCAGCCTCGAGACACCGATCGGCGACGAGGAAGATTCCCACCTCGGCGACTTTATCGAGGACAAGAACGCGGTCCTGCCCCTCGATGCCGCGATCCAGGCCAATCTGCGGGAGACCACGACTCGTGTCTTGGCGTCACTGACGGCGCGCGAGGAGCGGGTGCTCCGCATGCGCTTTGGGATCGGGATGAATACCGACCACACCTTGGAAGAGGTGGGCCAGCAATTCTCGGTCACTCGCGAGCGCATCCGTCAGATAGAAGCAAAGGCGCTGAGAAAGCTCAAACACCCGAGCCGCTCACGCAAGCTGCGCAGCTTTCTGGATACCTAATTCGTCGAACAAGACTGGGCCCGTAGTTCAGCTGGTTAGAACACGCCGCTCATAACGGTGGAGTCGCAGGTTCGAATCCTGCCGGGCCTACCATGTGCCGGTCGATGCGGCTCTAAATTCCGAGCCGCACCGAACCGTTGGCCTTTATTTCT
>JAFASL010000594.1 GCA_019244535.1 Alphaproteobacteria bacterium | reverse complement strand
GGGTTATTTTAAGACCGGCGACCGAGATCTTATCCCTTCGAGAATGATCGCCGATCCCGTTTTGCGGTTCCCCGCAACGGCCGCACACCCCCCTTTGCCAATCGCGAACTTGACGCCGCGCGGCGGGCTCGGCTCATTTGCCGCATGAGCGAAACTGGCTTTGGCGGCGAACCCGCGAGAATCGCCCGGCGGCTGCTGCGCAGCCAACAGCGGGGAACGCTGGCCACGAACATGTGCGGCGCCCCCTACGCCTCGCTAGTATTGATCACCGCCGATTTCGATGCGAGCCCGCTTTTGCTGCTGTCCGATCTCGCGCAGCATAGCCGCAACATCGCCTTCGACCCGCGGGTTTCGATATTGGTTGACGGCACGGCCGGTTACCAGGACCCGCTGACCGGACCGCGCTTGACGGTAATCGGGCACCTCGGAGCCACCGCGGACCCGCGGCTTCTCGCTCGCTTCACCGCCCATCACCCGGCAAGCACCAGTTACTCGGGTTTTGCCGATTTCCGGCTCTATCGCATGACTGTTGCCGGCGGGCATCTCGTGGCCGGTTTCGGGCGAATTCATCGGCTCGGGAGTCGAGAGCTGCTGCTCGCCGCGGATGCCGACACTCTTGCCGCAGCGGAGCGGGAGATCCTCGAACACATGAACGGGGATCATGCCGATGCAATTGACGCCTATGCGCGGGGTCTGCTCGGCCATTCGCGGACCGGTTGGCGGATGACCGGCATCGATCCGGAAGGCGTCGATCTGCGGTGTGAAGGCGAGACCGCCAGGCTCGATTTTCCCTGCCTGGTGCTGAGCCCCGAGGCGGCGCGTTCCGCGCTCGTAGAACTGGCCAACCGGGCGCAGCGATAACGCATCCGTTGAGGGAATTTTGACACCATCGCCCGTGTTATGGTACGGCGCTAGCCGGCCAGGGCATCATCGGTCCAGAAGAGGCTCGGCCGCGGGGAGGACGACGCGTTTGATCGAGAGGACGATCCGATGACCGCACAGAAAAGCCGCTTCGGGCTCGACCGGCAAGGGATGCACCACCTCGGCACGGTGCACTGGAACCAGCCCGCTCCGGTGCTCTGTGAGCACGCCGTCCGGCGGCGCGAAGGCGAACTCGCCTTTGGCGGCAGCTTCTCGGTCTCGACCGGATCCTTCACCGGCCGGACCCCGCGCGACAAATACATCGTCGAGGAGCCGGGCACCAAGGACACCGTGGCGTGGGGCAAGATCAACCAGCCGGTCTCGCCCGCGCAGTTCGCCAGCCTGCAGCAACGCATGCTGGCCTATCTTCAAGGGCGCGAGCTGTTCGTGCAGGACCTGTATGCCGGCGCCGATCCGGCCTATCGACTGCCGGTCCGGGTGGTCACCGACAGCGCGTGGCACAGCCTCTTCTCGCGCAACATGTTCATCCGGCCGCCGACAGATGAGCTGCCGGGGTTCGAGCCGGCCTTCACGATCCTGCATGCCCCGAGATTCCTCGCGGTCCCCGAGCACGACAAAATCAACTCCGCGACCTTCATCTTGGTCAATTTTGCCGAGCGGCTGGTGCTGATCGGTGGCACAGAATATGCCGGCGAGATCAAGAAATCTGTATTCGGATATCTCAACTTCGTGCTGCCCGCGCGCGGCGTGTTGCCGATGCACGCCTCGGCCAATGTCGGCCCGCAAGGCGACTGCGCGATATTCTTCGGCCTCTCGGGCACTGGCAAGACGACGTTGTCGGCCGACAATTCGCGCACGCTGATCGGCGACGACGAGCACGGCTGGAGCCCCCGGGGCATCTTCAATTTCGAGGGCGGCTGCTACGCCAAGGTGATCCATCTGTCGCCGACAGCCGAGCCCGAGATCTATGCGACGATCACCCGCTTTGGCACGGTGCTCGAAAACGTCGTGCTCGATCGGGAAACCCGGCTGCCCGATGTCGACGACGCGAGCCTGACCGAGAACACCCGGGCGTGCTACCCGATCGACTTCATCCCGAACGCCGATCCGAAGGGGCTGGCGCCTCACCCGAAGAATGTGGTGATGCTGACCGCCGATGCGTTCGGGGTCATGCCGCCGATCGCCAAGCTGACACCCGAGCAGGCAATGTATCATTTCCTGTCGGGCTATACGGCGCGCGTGGCCGGCACCGAGAAGGGGCTCAGCAACGAGCCGGAGGCGACGTTCTCGACCTGCTTTGGCGCGCCCTTCATGCCGCGCCATCCGGCGGTTTACGCCAAGATGCTGGGCGCGCTGATCCGCGAGCACGGCGCCCAGTGCTGGCTCGTCAACACCGGCTGGTCAGGCGGCACCTACGGCGTCGGCCGGCGGATGCCGATCGCTCACACCCGCGCGCTGCTCAGGGCCGCGCTCGATGGCCGCCTCGCCGGCGCGCCGGTCCGCGAGGAAAAGAACTTTGGCCTGCTCGTGCCGGAGAGCTGCCCCGAGGTGCCGAACGAGGTGCTCGACCCGCGCGGCACCTGGTCCGATAAGAAAGCCTATGACGAGACCGCCCGGGGCCTAACCCACCGGTTCGAAGCCAATTTCCGCGAATACGAGCCCTTCGTCGGCAGCGAGGTCAAGAAAGTCGCGATCCGCGCCGCCGCCTGACCGTTTCTCCACACGTTGCAAAAGGCCGGTTGAGCCTTCGCGCTGGACACGACCGTGGCCTATGTCCTGGCCACCACCGTCTGCGGTCGCGGGTCGCTCTCTGAGCGCTTCAAAAAGGACTGGGAGAGGGTCTCGAGGAACGACAGGAAGACGTCAACGGAAAATCCGATCAGAAAGGCCAACGCCAGCGGCGGTATCGAGGCAGATTGCCCGAGCGTGAAGTTGTTGAACAGGCCGACGACCCCGCCGGCGATCGCGGCGACGACAAAATGGGCCGAGTTGGCTTCCGATTGGACATAGGTGCGCGTCCTGATCTGCTGTTCGAACTGCCCGAGCAGCTTGGCGCACACGCCTAAGAGCGCATACAGGACCGGCAGGATGCACGTCGAAATCGCGCCGTAGATGACCGCAACCAGATCGCGCCCCGCTTGCCCGTACTGCCGCAGGGCCTGGAATTCGGGGATCATGTCTGTGATCGTTTGCGCAACGTCCGGAAGCCCGGCTGGTATAGCTTTCGGGTGCGGCGGAGTGGGGGGCATCAGGCCAAACAGGGTGTAGCCGATCTCGTTGCCGGTTTCGTGCAACGCCCGCATCGTCGACGATAATTGCTGCGTCTTCATTATTACATCAGAATTGTTGAACTTGTCTTTGTTCTCGGCAAAGTTGGCTCCCAGCGTTTCGCGCAACTGCAAAATCAAGCTGTTGCCATCGTCTATCTCTTGGCCAATTTTTGTCGAGATTGCCGATGAAACAAAGGATAAGACTGAAAATGGTATAACAAACAGAGACAGAATAAGGGCAATTTTTCGGTATTTTTGCACTCCTCGATTTCTCTCCAGCGAAGTCTCGGTAATGCTTTCTGCAGTCCTGGGCGTGACCGCTTTCGACAGTTTCGTATAGGCCAGGTACAAACCGTCGACGATGTCGGCGGTTTGATCCTTCTTATCGGTCAGCCGGAAGGTGTAAATGGCGCGCCGTTCGGCGTCGCCCACCTCAATCCCGTTGTCTGCTGCATAAGTTAACAGAAGCTCCGCCTTTTTCAGGATGTTGTCATAGGGATTGTCGGTTCCGGCGATTGCCGCTGGTTGCCGCGTCGCCGCAACACGAGCGCGAGGCAGCAGACGAACAATGACATAGGCAATCAGGCCGATTGTCGCCATCAGCGCGACCGCCAATGAAATCGACAGCTGTGGAGAGAGTGGCGTTTCCATGAAGTCCCTTCCTCGGCCGCGGATTGAAGATACCCGCGATCAATCAGCGCACCAAAAGAGGATAACCATTCAGAGCTCGCGCGCAGTGTGATGCGCTTCACAGAAAGAAAAATTTGGCGCCCTGGAGTTCTGGTCTGGCGAAAACATCTCCTAGACTGGTGCGAGAAGGCTCAGATGCCGGTAAACATGCGGATCTCGTGCGGAGGGGAGCGATATGACAGACAAGCTTCGGTTGGGCCTGATCGGCGCCAGCGTCAGCGGGACGTGGTCGGCGCGTGCCCACTTGCCGGCATTGCAGGCCAGTTCCGATGTCGAGCTGACCGCGGTATGCACAACCAGGGCCGACAGCGCCGAGGCGGCGCGGCGGGCCTGGGGCGCCCGGCTGGCGTTCGATGACTGGCGCAAGATGGTCGGGTCGCCCGAGATCGACGCGGTTGCGGTGGTGGTGCGCGTGCCGTCGCACTACGCGCCCGCCAAGGCGGCGCTCGAAGCCGGCAAGCACGTCTATTGCGAATGGCCGCTCGGCCGGACGACCGCAGAGGCCGCAGAATTGGCGGCACTCGCGAAGGCCAATGGGCTCGTCACGGCGGTCGGTCTGCAGGCCCGCGTCAATCCGGCCTTGATGCATATGAGAGAACTGGTCGAGACCGGCTTTGTCGGCGAGGTGATGGCGGTCCATGTCAGTCTGCTGCGCGAGGGCGTCTTGTCCCGACCGTCGCACCGCACTTGGCAGCGCGACGCCGTACTTGGCGCCAATACATTGACGATCGCCACCGGGCACACGGTCGATGCGATGCGCTTTGTCACCGGCGACTTCCAGCGGCTGTCCGCTGTCGTGGCGACGCAAGCCAGGCAATGGCTCGACACCGGCACCAACTCACTGCTCGACGTCACCTCGCCCGACAACGTATTGCTGAGCGGCCGGCTGGTGGGCGGCGCCGTCGCATCGGTGCATGTCGGCGCCATTCCGTTCGCCGGCAGCGGCTATCGGATGGAAATTTACGGGCGCGATGGGACCTTGGTCGCCGCGGGCAAGGATTCGCCGCAGCTGAGCGAGGTGTTCCTGCATGGCGCGAAGGGCAACAACACGCTCGCGCCGATTCCCGTACCGCAGCGCTTCACCGTCGCCGCACCCGGCACGCCGCCCGGGGAGGCCTTCAATGTCGGACAAATGTACCGGCTGTTCGCGCGGGCAATCCGGCATGGTGACGGCACTCAACCGAATTTCGACACTGCGGTCGAGCTGCACCGCCTGGTGGACGCGATCACGCGCGCATCCGATCAAGGCCGGGAGACGACGTTCTGCTGACGGCGACGATCCTGCTGGTGTCAAACCGCCACGGCCGATCCGCAGTGCTTGCACTTGGTCGCGGCCGGGTTCAGGTCGTCGGACAGGCATGCCGGGCAGGTCTTGGTCGGGGGCGGATCGCCGAACACCACCTTGCCGCGCTGCGCCATGATCAACTTGTAGGGCGCGACGATCACGAAATACACGACCGCCATGAAGATGATGAAGTAGATAATCGCCGAGATGAAGGCGCCGAGGTTGAGGTAGGTGCCGTCGCCGCCGCCGCTGACCAGCTGCCAACCCAGCCCGGGGCCGTGGACCGTGCCCTGGGCGGCGGCGATCAATGGGTTGATGATGTTGTCGGTGAACGCCGTGACGAGGTTGCTGAACGCCAATGCCACGACCAGTCCGACGGCCACGACGATGACGTCGCCGCGCATCAGGAAATTCTTGAAGCCCTGCAGCATTTCCATCCCTCTTGGTCTAACCGATCGCGGGCCGAGCCCAATGCCCGCAACGCGCGATTCTAGGGCTATTTATGCATTACTGCGAGGATCTTGCGCCGCTTGGAGGGCGCACGGGAAGGGCGCAAGATGAGCCACGGCGATGCGGCTGGCGGTCAAGCTTTCGAGATTTGCTATCTGATACTCAGCGGCACGACCACAGCGGCGCGCTGTCCCGAACTGCTGCGTGGACTGGTCGGGCTCGGCTTTGCAACGGTCATTGCCATCCCGACGCCAAACGCCGCGCGCGTCGTCGCGCCGCGCGAACTGGCCGATATCGAACGTGTGCAGGTCGTCCAATCCTATTTCGATCTGGCGATCCGCCCGCGGCCGCCGCGCGGCGTCGTGCTGTTCGCGCCGTGCAGCTTCAAATCCCTCAACAAGCTGGCTCAGGGCATCGCCGACAATCTTGCGCTCTCGGTGGCCGCCGAGGCGATCGGACGGAGTACGCCGGTCATTGTGGCCCCGTCGCTTAACGCGCCGCTCCTCAACCACCCGCAGGCGCGGGCGTCACTCAGAGTGCTGCCCGATTGGGGCGTGACAATCGTCCCGCCGGTCGACGAAGGCGAAGGACCGCGCCTTGCTCCGTCTGCGATCCTGCTGGATGCCGTTCGCCCATACCTCCGCCGCTAGGCGGACCCGGCGGAGTTGACGGGCGGCGTTGCGCTGAGCGCAGGGCTCCGCGGCGATCGCTTGTGGCGCAGCGCTTGCAGTGACTGCACAATCGATCCCGTTGAGCTGCCACCTTCCGGAGAAGATCATGAGCGCGCATATGACCCCTGAGCGGGTCCGTTCGAAAATCGACCACCCGATCGTCGACGGCGACGGGCATTGGGTCGAATACGATCCGGTGTTCAGCGACAAAATGCGCAAGGTGGGCGGCGATCTCGCCGCGGACGGCTTTCTGAAGGCGATGGGGACGACGCGCGAATTGCTCTCGATGCCGGTTGTCGAGCGTCGTGAGAAGCGTCTGGGCCAGCAGGCCTTCTGGGCGCGCCAGGCGGAAAACACGCTCGACCGCGCCACCGCGATGATGCCGAAATTGCTCTATGATCGCCTCGACGAGCTCGGCCTCGACTTTGTGATCGTCTACCCGACCGCCGGATTGCGCTTCCCGCGCATCCAGGACGACGCAACGCGGCGCGCCGTGATCCGCGCCTACAACATTGTCTCGGCCGATTATTTCAGCGGTCTTGGCGACCGGCTGACGCCGGCGGCGATCATCCCGATGCACACCCCCGACGAGGCGATTGCCGAGCTTGAGTTTGTCACGAAGCAACTGGGCTCGAAGGTCGGCATGTTCGGCAGCAACATGGCGCGCAAGGTGCCGGCCGCCGCCGCCAACGACCCCGACACCGCGCGCTTTGCGGTGTGGTACGACGTGCTGGGCCTCGACAGCGAAAATGATTACGACCCGGTCTGGGCGAAATGCGTCGAGCTCGGCATTGCGCCGACCTTCCACAGCGCGTCGAGCAATCAGGGCCTCAGGCTCTCGCCGACCAATTTCACCTACAACCACATCGGCCATTTCGCCGCTGCCGGCCATGCGACCGCGAAGGCCATCTTTCTGGGCGGCGTGACGCGGCGCTTCCCGGAATTGCGGTTTGCGTTTCTCGAAGGCGGCGTCGGCTGGGCCAGCCAATTGTTCGGCGATCTGATCGAGCATTGGGAGCGGCGCAGCGCCAAAGCACTGGAGCGCATGCATCCCGACAAGCTCGACCGCGCCCAATTGATGAGCCTCGTCGAGAAATACGGCTACAGCGACATCGCGGCGGCATTGCGCGAGCGCGGCGGTCTCCCCGACCCCGAACAGGCGTATTTGACCGGCAATCTCGACAACATCGACGATTTCTCGGCCTGCCAGATCACCCGCAAGGAAGATTGGGTCGATCTCTACGCGAAGCCCTATTATTTCGGCTGCGAAGCCGACGACCGCATGAACGCGACCGCGTTCGGGAAGAACAACCCGTTCGGGTCAAAGCTCAACGCGATCTTTTCGTCGGACATCGGGCATTTCGACGTGATCGACATGCGCCACCCATTGCCCGAGGCCTATGAGCTGGTCGAGGACGGCCATATCACCAGTGACGACTTCCGCGCCTTCACCTTTACCAACCCGGTCAAGCTTTGGGGCACGCAGAACCCCAAGTTCTTCGAAGGCACCCGCGTCGCCAAGGAAGCCGCAGCGGTGCTCGCCGCGGCGCAAACCCCGACCTTCGCCGCCGCCGAATAACCCCGCCAACAGCAGCGCCGTTCTCGGCGGCGCTGCTTTGCGTTCAGGCGGCCGTGCCTGCGGGCAGGAAGGCGATGGCGTCGATCTCGATCTTCGCGTTCAGCAACAGGCCCGCGACTTGTACGGCGGTGCTGGTGGGCGGGTCTTTTGGAAAGAACTCTCCGCGGATGCGCGAGAACACCGCATAGGGGCCGAGATCGGTCAGATATGTTTTGATGCTGACGACGTGGTCCATGCCGGCGCCGAGTTTGCCGAGCGAATTCCGGATGCGCTCGAAGGTCGTACGCACCTCCTCTTCGAACGTGACGCTGCCCTTGTCGGGCGGTAACGGCACGCCGACTTGGCCGGAGACGAAAATCCAGCAGCCGGCTGGCGTATCGATGCGCAGTGCCTCGCTGAAGCTCGGAGCGATCGGGCTCGGCAGGTGTTTGAGAAAATCCATGGCGTTAACTCCGAATGATATTGCCGTTTAATGTTTGAACCGGATTAACCGTTGCCGACTACCACTGCCGTCGGCCGCTGGCGATCCTGTGTTCTACGTCAATAGTGATGGGCCCGCCGGTATCGTTGAGCGCTTCTCGCATCTCTTCCCGGACGGCATGCCTCGCTGCCGCAGGTAAGGCCGCCAGCAATTGGCCGGTGGACGCACCGCCGCGCTCGAAGGGGCCATAATAGGCGTCGAACGACGGCAGCACAAAGGTGTGTCTCTTGGTGAAGGTCTCGAAGTCCACGAACCCAGCCTCACTGAACAGCGATTTGAGCCGAGCCACGTCGCCGAGTGCGAAGAGCCGTGCGACAGCATCGGCCAGGCCAGGTTTGTACCGCGCTATGACAACGTTGATCCTGAAATTATAGGAACGCTCCGGCGCGACCTTGACGGACACAGCTGCCCGTCCGCCCGGGCGCAGCACACGATGGAAGCCGGCGAGGCCGCGCGCCGGCTCGGGGAAAAACATCAGACCAAGGCTGCATATAACGGCATCAAAGCTCGCCGCGGGAAAGCTCAGCGCTTGTCCATCCTCGATCGCGACGGCCGCGTTAGGCGACCGACTGAGACGCTCACGGGCCTTTTCAACCATCTCGTGTGAGATATCGGTGGCCAGCACCGATCCAGTGGGGCCGACGGCATCGAGCGCCGCCTCGGCGGAGATGCCAGTCCCACTCGCCACATCAAGCACGCGATGACCGGATGCAAGCCGCGCCGCACGAAATATGAATGGAAGAAAATGCGATGATACATGGGCGAAGGCGCGGTCGTATTCAGCCGCGGCTTCCGCCCGGAAAATAAGATCGCCAGTCACCGGCATCCTCTCACCTTAGTCGAAAGGATAGCAAACTTTCTTACTGTAGACCGAGCGTTAGGGCTGGTGAGCACCGTTTGGTTCACCCAAGGGGCGGGCCTTCAATCGGGTGTCCGTCACG
>JAFASL010000539.1 GCA_019244535.1 Alphaproteobacteria bacterium | reverse complement strand
ATGGGCTATCCGGCGCCGCCGGGACAGCTGGCGCTGGCGACAAGCGACGGCCCGCAGCGTTACGCGACTCCGCTGCAGATCGAGACCCGCCTCGGCACTGTCTCGTTTCTCAACACCACGACGGTGTTCGGGACGCCGACCGAGGTGGCTCTGTCCGAACTGGCGCTCGAAATGCTCTTTCCCGCCGACCCGGCGACGATCGCGATCGTCAAGGCGATGGTCGAGGAGGAAGCCGCGCAAGCCATCGAGAGCGGGCTGCAGAAAGCGAGCTGAGGTGCGCGTTCACTCTCCGCAAGGACCACTATCGGCGGATTGTGTTGAAAAAAAAGTCATATCTATGCCCAGCGGGCACTAGTAACGGAAATAATATAACCATCATCTGGATCAATCAGATCATATATCGCTAGTTGTAAACTCAGATTTTGCTAATCTATCGGACGCTAACCCCGCGATGAGTTTTTCAACAGTATCCGCGCAGACCTACCGCTACTGGGGTGATCAACGAATGGCGAGGATTGCCCATTCCGGCCATGCACGGGTCACAGCAGGGTCGAAAAAGGAGGGTTGGGAGCCGGCATTTGGCTTCGCGCTGCATGAGGGTGCCCCAGGATGACGGCTAGTCGCTTCTTGGACTGGCGTGACGAGCGCCGGGGCTCTCCCTGGCGCCAGGTCGCAATGTTGCCGATTCAGTTCATATCGATTGGCGGGTATTCCCGGAACACGTCGGCGGCAGTGACCAGCATATGGCGCGTCACCGTATGCGGCGGCAGCGTCCCGCCGTTCAGCAGACGCAAGGCGAGCGGCAGCACCTCATAGCCATAGCGGTCCATGTAGTACGCGACCGAGCCGAGCACGACGCTGCCGCGGTTGTTGGGGTCGAGCTCCTTTTTCTCGCTGGCACCGCCATGGATGTTCGGGTCGAGCCCCTGGCTGACGATGACGCAGTCGCTCTGGCGCCGATTCATTTCGATGGCGCGCGCGGCGTAAACCGCGGCCAAATCGTCGAGGGTCGCGATCAGCAGCCGCTGGTCGGGCTGGGTCAGCAGGAATTTCGTCAACAGCGCGTCGGCGCGCAACGACTGTCCGCCGGTGTCGAGCGAGGCGAGCTGCATTGTGGGCAGTGGCTCATGCACGCCTTCGGTAATGCCCTGCACACGATCCCTGACGGCGGCGCCGGGAGCGGCGAGGTCGCCGATCAGCACCCCGAATACCTGCTCGCCCGGCCAGTTTTCTCGAGCGAATGCGCCGAGCGCGTGCCCAGCGATGCGGCCCGCCAAGTAATTGTCCGGTCCATAGAGCGGCGCGCCGGGCAGGGGATCGACCAGCGCCAGTGCGGGGATGCCGGCGACGGCGATGCGACGAGCAATCTCGGCGTTCGCGTCCGGATCAGCGTTGTATTCGATCAGCAAGTCGACTTTCGCAGCAATCGCGGCCTCGGCATTGGCGACGGCGCGGGCGGGGTCGCCGGCATTGTCAAAATAGAGCATGTCGACCGGCCGGGTGCGGGCCGCCAGTTCGAAGCTGCGACGCACGTCGGAACCGGTGAAGCCGAGGCCCTCCAACGTCACCCCCGGCGTCTCGTCGAGATTGGCAAACGCGATCTTGAAGCGCCGCAACTCGGCCCTCGCGTTCCGTACGGCGCCCAGGCTGCAGGCGAGGGCCGGCAGTCCGGCAAGGAATGACCGGCGCCGCAATCCCCGCTTTGGCCTCATCTGCTACTGGATCGCCTCGATGTTGACAAAGGTGCCGGTCAAGCCGACTGCCTTCGGCACCGTCATGTTCAGGAAAAAAGTGCCCCGCCCCGATTTTGCGGCTTCAGCCGCTATCAGGTCGGTGCGCACGTTCTCGACGATGTGGATGCCATTGTCGGTGATCAATGTCTTGTGCACCGGGAAGGCGATGCTCTCCTCCTCGCCCGGTATCACCTCGACCGCCCAGGTGTCGGAGCCGACCAGAATCACCTTCTGTGATGCGAGCCACTCCGCCGCGGCCTCGCCGATGCCGGGTTCGCTTTTGTTGTAGGTCGCGTTCTGCGCCGGCCACTGCAGGAACAGATCTTGCCAGCCGGTGTGGATGAACACAGCGTCGCCTTCGCGCAGGGTTACGTTGTACATCTTCAAGCCCGCCTGCAGGTCGGGCACGGTGATCAGCGTGCCGCCGTCGAGGCAGGGGCTGCGACAGGCCGGGTTGGATTTGAGCTTGCCGGCGTTCTGAAACACCTTGACCATGTCGATGATGACGCCGCGCGTGGCGAAGCTCTTCATGTTTTCGATGCCGAGCCGCTTGAGATAGTTCTGGGTGACGTACTTCCCCATCGGCGTCTGATTGTAGTAGCAGTCCTGGATGCCGATGTGGCCCACGCCGTCGATATGCGTGCCGACATGGCTCTGGCTGAGATAGGTGTCCTCCATATAGGTCAGCTTGTTGTTGCCAAATTCGGCACCCGGTGTGATCGCGAAGCTGCTCAGGATGGTCCTGCTGAAGCGGGTGCCGAAGAGCGGTATGCCATCGACGAGGACATTCGACATCGAGGTGACGACGCCGGTCTGGATCTCGGCGGCGGCGGCCTTGGTGACCGCAGGAGTGACGCGGTTGGTGGCGCCGGTCTGATCATCCGGGCCAAACGGCGACGGTTTGACGAGGGCCTTGCAGTCCGCCGCTCCGGCGGGTGACGACGGCGCCAGAAATGACAGAAGCGACACACCCACCAATGCGGCTAGTCCGGCGATTCTCATGGCTGCTCCTCCCCCTTCTCGGTCCTGCGGCTCGATTAGGATGGTAAATACGCCATCAGAATGCCGCACTTGATGCGATTACGCCACCCTTGCCGTCGAGATCGTCGAGGTGTTTCTTCGAGCGCATCTTGGTGGTCGTTGCCGGAGAGATTGCGTCGGTTACCGCACAATTCCGGTCCTCCGAAATCTGCTGTAAGCTGGCGCGGCAGGCCGATTGGCGAGGGTCGGCTTTTGCTCCACCGGATACATGCAGGCTGATGGCCGAGTAATCCTGAACAACGTGACCGTGCGCTACGGGCGGCGCATCGCGTTGGAAGCAGTGAGCGGCGAGTTTCCCGCCGGTAGCCTGACCGCCGTTGTCGGAGCGAACGGGGCAGGTAAGAGCACGCTGCTGGCGGCGATCGCCGGTGTGGTGCGATTGGCCGGCGGGACGGTGAATTGTGCCGCGCGGCAGCGATTAGCGTATCTGCCGCAGCTGGCGGCGATCGATTGCGACTATCCGCTCACCGTAGCGGAGCTGATCGCCCTCGGCGGATGGCGGGAATTCGGCGCGTTCCGCTCGCCGGGGGCGGCGCTTCGGGCGCGGGCGGCAGCAGCTGCGGAAACGGTGGGATTGGCTGGACGCCTGGGACGGCCGATTGGCGAGATCTCGGTGGGCGAGCTTCAGCGGGCGCTCTTCGCGCGGCTGGCAGTGCAGGATGCCGCGGTGATTCTACTCGACGAACCTTTCGCGGCGATCGATGCGCAGACCCTGCCGGTGTTGCTCGATCAGGTGACGCGATGGCATCGGGAGGGCAGAACCGTGATCGCCGTGGTGCATGATCTCGATCTCGTGCAAGATCGTTTTCCGTTGACCTTGGTATTGGCGCAGCGCTGCATCGCCTGGGGTGCGACCGAGACGGCGCTGCCGGCGATGGCGGCGTGATGTCGTTGCACACGTTGATCATCGAACCGTTCGCGACCCTCGCCTTCATGCGCGCGGCGCTGGTGGCCTGCCTGGCGCTGGCGCTGATGAACGGGGCGGTAGGGACGTTGCTGGTGTTGCGGCGGATGAGCCTCGATGGCGAGGTACTGAGTCACGCGGTGATGCCGGGTGCTGCGGTCGGGTTTCTCTATGCGGGACCGTCGCCATTGTGGCTGTCGCTGGGCGGGCTGGCGAGCGGACTTGCCGTGGCAGCGCTGGGCGGGCTGATCACCCGCGGAGGGGCACGGCGCGATGCCGCGCTTGTCGCGTTCTATCTGGTTGCCCTCTCGCTCGGCGTGCTTCTAGTAGCGTGGCGGGGCAGCAATGTCGACGTGATGCGGGTGTTGTTCGGAACCGTACTGGCGATCGACCGGCGAGCGCTGCTGGAGATCGCCGCGGTGAGCAGCATCATCGTGCTTGTGATCGCGGCATTCTATCGGCCGCTGGCAATAGGCGCCATCGATCCCGGGTTTCTCCGGGCGGTGGGAGCGCGCGCGCCATACGGGGCGCTGTTCTCGACGCTGGTGGTGCTGGCGCTGGTGGCCAGCTTTCAGGCCTTCGGCACATTGTTGGCGGTCGGGCCGATGTTGCTGCCGGCCGCCGCGGCGCGTTGCTGGGGATTGGGAGCAGCGATGTCGATGGCGCTGGCGACGGGATTCGCGTTCGCGGCGTCAGTTGCGGGGCTGCTCCTTTCCTACTACGTCAATCTGCCCTCCGGTCCGGCCATCGTATTGGCGGCGGGTTTGCTGTTCGGCATCTCGCTCGCCGCCGCCAACGTCTTGCGGCGCCTGGCGCCGATAATTGGGAGAAACGTCTGATGATTTGTTGGGTTGTCGTGTTTGCCGCGCTGTTGCTGGCAGGCCCGGCAAGCGCCGCGGAGCGGATCCCGGTGGTCGCGAGCTTCAGCGTCATCGCCGATATGCTCGCCAATGTCGGCGGCGATCGACTTGACATCAAGACCATCGTCGGTCCTGGCGGGGATTGCGAGTTGTACCAGCCGACCGCGGCGGATGTCGCGACCATCGCCGCCGCTCGCGCCGTGTTCATCAACGACCTCAACGAAGAGTTCGAGCCTTGGCTGGAGCCGCTGCTCAAACAAGCCAAGTTCACTGGCGCCAAGTTGGTGGTCTCCCGCAATGTGCGCACCTTGACCGCGGAAGAGGAGCACCCGGTTTCCGGCCGGCAGCTTCCGACCGCAATCGACCAGCATGCCTGGCTCGATCCGCGCAATGGCGCCATTTACGTGCGCAACATCGCTGCGGCGTTGGTGCGTCTCGATCCGGCTGACGCAGCCGAGTACCGGGTACGGGCGGCGTCCTATACGAAGGAGATCCAGGCGGTCGATGACTGGGCGCGCAAGGAGATCGCCGGGGTGCCGGCGGACAAGCGGCGGGCGCTGGCGTCGCACGATTCGCTGCAATACATCGCCCATGCGTACGGCATCACGCTGCTGGCAGTGAATGGTTGGACCAATAAGAGCGAGCCGTCCGCGGCGGAACTGGCAAAGCTGGCGCAACAAGTCCGGGACAGCCGCGTCAAAGCGCTGTTCCTCGACAGCATAACCGATCCGAGGGCGATGCAGCGCATCGCCGGTGAAACCGGAGCCGTGATCGGCGGCACGCTTTATGGTGATTCGCTCTCCCCCAGGGATGGCGAGGCGGGCAGCTACATCGAAATGCTGCGCCACGACGTGTCTACCCTGAAGGCCGGCATGCTGACCAACTGAGCGATGTTGCTGGTCGCGGCATGGCGCCGCCTTTGGGTCGCGGGCGTCGCAGTGGCGGGTTTGTGGGGCGCGGTTCTGTGGGTCGCACCCTCGACGCCGTCGACCACGCTGGCACAGCCGCCGCAGCTGGTGGCAGCGGCGCCGCCGGCCGTTCCAACGGCTGCAACCGGCGTGCTCCGCGCCGTCGTCCAGTCCGGTGAACCGGCGCCGGGCGGCGGCCGCTTCGATCGGTTCGATGTCACCGCGCAGCCGATCCTCGCGCCGGTCAATGCGCGCGGTCAGGTCGCCTTCTACGCGACCGTGCTGCACGGGCCGGCACGCGAGGGCATCTTCCTCGCCGATGCCGGACAGGTGACAAAGGTGGCGGCCTTTGGGGACAGCCTGCCGGGAGGGGGGACACTGGCGGAGTTCGTGGCGCATCCGCTGCCGGCGCTGAACAGCGCCGGGCATGTGGCGTTCACGGCAGAGGTCGCCGGCGGACGGGCCACCGAGGGGGTCTTTCTCGCCACTGCCGACGGGCTGCGGGCCATAGCGCTCGCCGGCGACGATGCGCCGGGAGTGCCCGCCGGAGTTCTGGTCGGGTTTGACGCGCCGGCGTTGAATGACAACGACGAGCTGGCATTCGTTGCCAGTGTGCGGGCCGGACGCGACCTGTTGGATGTGCTCTATTACTGGAACGGTCGAAGGCTACAGCGGTTGGTTGCGGAACGCGAGCTGCTGCTGCGCATTGGCGGCACGATGGACCAGATCGGCGACCCCGCGTTGAACAACAGCGGTGTCGTCGCCTTTCCTGCCGCGATCTTTAAGGGCCCGGCGCTCGGCGGGGTTTTCGTGGCGGGCGCCCGGTCACTGCGCTTTCTGGTTCGAGCCGGCGACCAGGCGCCGGATGGGGCGATGATCCTGCGTTTTTCCGAGCGCGTGGCGATCGATGAGGGCGGCGAAATCGCGTTCGGCGCCCATCTCGGCAAGGACGGTGCCACCCGCGAGGCAGTGCTGCGGACTGGGACAGAGGGTCTGGCCGAGATCGCCGTAGAAGGAGCGCCGGCACCGGGCGGCGGGCGCTATGCAGGGTTCGGTCCCTGGCCGACGGCGGGACCGGGCGGGGTGACGGCATTCATTGCAGCTCTCGACGGCGTGCCCGGACCGCTCGCCGCCTTCGCCGGGACCGCGGGTGATGTCAGACGGGTGGCGGCGATGGGCGAAACATTGCCGGAGGGCGCGCCGATCGGCCGTTTCGCGCCCAATACCGTCGCTGCAGCGGGACCAAAGGGTACGCTGACTTTCGCGACGGTGGCGCAAGAGAAGGGGGAGCGCAACGCGATCTACTGCCGATGTCCGTAGTCGGCACGATGCGTGGGCATTCGGCAGAGTAATACCGCACGGCGTTTTGGTGTAGGCCTCAGCGAAATTCTGCGGTCTCCCGGCCCTGGTGATTCTCAGTTGTGTGCGCGAAGTTCAGCAAATCGGTCGTGGGAGGCGGACTGACTGAGCTCAGATCAAAGCTAGCATCCCTTTGTTCGATCGGACAGACCCTTCCCTTCGTCCCGACCTGCCATCCGGTGGAACGCCGCGGGCAGCCGCGGTCAAGACTGGCCGCAGGCCACCGCCGGAGGCGGCGCGCAGCGGTCTGGACGGCGGCGAGCACGGTGCTAGGCTGAACGGGTCGGGGGTCAGGCGGCACGACGCAGCGCCTCCTTGTGCTCGCGCAAATCGTCCATGTTGAGGTAGCGGTGCTGCTCGAGCCAGTTCTCGTGCGCCTCGACGGCGAGCGCCCGCACGAGCCGCAAGCAACTCTCGGCATTGGGGAAGATGCGCACGACATGGGTGCGACGCCTGATCTCCTCGTTCAATCGCTCAAGCATGTTGGTCGATTTGAGGTGCTTATGGTGCTGGCGCGGCAGCCGGTAAAAGGTCAGGGTCTCGTCGATATTCTCTTCGACCCAGCCGGTGAGCTTTGAGTATTTGCCTGACCACTTTGTGATCCAGGCGGCCAGATCGCGACGCGCTTCGGAGAGGTCACCCCGGTCATACAGCCAGCGCAACTCTTGCAGGCAGTCGTCGTCGACCTTGCGCAGCACGTAGTCGAGCGCGTTTCTGAGAAATTGCAGGTAGCAGCGCTGATAGGCCGCCTCCCAAAACTTCGCGCAGCGCTGCCCGCAGGCCAGCATGATCGTCGGCTACGACAAATTCGACGCCGAGCAAGCCGCGCGTTTTGAGTCCGAGCAGGAAATCCCGCCAGCTTGATCGGCTCTCGCGGTTGGCGAGCTCGACCGCCAGTACCTGGCGGCGACCGTCCCAATCGATCCCAATCGCGATCAGCACCGCCTGGCTGGCGATCACGCCAGCCTCGCGCACCCGCTCGTAGCGTGCGTCGAGGATCAGATAGGGAAGGCTTCGGCCAACGGGCGGCCGGCAAATTGTGCCAGAGCGGTGTCAAGCCGTTGGTTCATGGCACTGATCGCGGAAGCCGAAAAGCTGTGGCCGCACAGCTCCTCGGTGATCGCCTTCACTTTGCGGGTCGAAACCCCTTGCACATACATCTCCGCCAGCGCCGCCAGCAACGCCCGCTCCGAGCGTTGGTACCGCTCGAACAGCTCGGTCGAGAACCGCCCGGTTCGATCCTGCGGTACCCGCAGCTCCAGCTTGCCGATCCGCGTGATCAACGTCCGGCCGTAATAGCCCGACCGATAACCCATCCGGCCCGACGCCCGTTCGCCCTTCTCGGCGCCGAGCGCCTCCGTCATCTCCGCTTCGAGCACTTCCTGCAGCGCCATCCGCACCAGTGCCCGCAGAAACTCCTCGTCCTCCGCCAAAACGGATTTGACGTCGATCGTCCCAGATCTACCCTGCCTCTTGGTCATGGTGTGCATCCTCGCCAAGGATCCGGTGATTGCCCAATCACCCGCATACCATGACCATCAGCCTTACCGGCTTTTGCTGAATTTCCCGGACACTACCTGATTCTCCTTCGTCGGAACGGCCGCTATCGGTGGATTGTGTTGAAAAATTCGGTAACCGCTCAATAGCGACACGATCCGAGCATTATTACACCCCTCATTTGCGGGCCTTGCGCATGGTGCATCGCCAACCTGTGTTTATGTGGACGGAGGCGAGGGCCGATGGCAAAGGTTTCGGCAAGGTTCTCAAAGTCCAGACTTCCTTCCAACTAGGAGATGGAGCTATTGAGCACCCAGCGCAAAAACGATTAGATCGCTCCGGGGATAATCGTGACCGCCAAGCCTCGCGGAGTGCTCATTCCAGATCTGTAGGCGGGTTGACAACGACCAATGGCCGCGTACGGATCAGCTTCCGCGAAACGTCGGTTTACGCTTCGCAGCGAAGGCTTCGACTCCTTCACGGAAGTCCTCCGAGCTGCGTAGCATGCCATAACACTGGCCTTCGAGCTCGATCGCGAGCGACAGCGGGGCATCCTCCATGTCGTTTAACAGCTTCTTGGCGGTGCGCTGAGCGAGCGGGGCGAAATCCCGCAATTCGTCGACGAGCGCGTCGGTTGCAACTTCGAGCTCGCCGTCGGGCACGCACTCTGCCGCAAGTCCCCAATCGCAGGCTTCATGTCCTGTGATCCGCCGCGACCGCATCACGATTTCCTTGGTTCGCGAGATGCCGATCATCTTCTGCAAGCGGGCGGCCCCGCCGGAGCCCGGGATCTGCGCCAGGCGCTGCTCGGGCAATGCATAGAGGCCGGTCTCGGAGGCGATGCGGAAATCGCAGGCGAGCGAGAGCTCAAAGCCGACCCCAAAGCAATAACCGCGGGCGGCGGCTATTACCGGTTTCGTACAGCGCGCGGGCGCCGCAATATTCCACGCAAGCCGCGAGACGTGCTCAGGCGCTGCGTCGAGAAAGCCGCGGATCTCGCCACCGCTCGAAAAATGTTCACCCGTCGCTCGCAGCACGATGACACGCACTGCAGGATCGGCGTCCAGTGCTTCGAATGCCACCCGCAATTGCTCGCGTTGCTGCATCGAGATGACGTTCAACGGTGGCCGCTCGAGAATGACGTCGCCGCGCTCCCGGGCAGCGTCGATCTCGGCCCGAAACCCGTCGAGCTCGCGCGGCAGCACCGCGAGGAGGCGTGAGATATCGCTCATTGCGCGTCGCTTTCATATTCTCCCGCGACGAGCTTCCGCCGCAGAACCTTGCCGACTGGGGATTTCGGGATCTCGGCGACGAACACATATGCGCGGGGCCGCTTATAATCAGCCAGCGGCGAGGACCGACACCAGCTATCGAGCACGGCTGCATCGATTGCCGCCGCACGCCTGATGAAGGCTACCACGCGTTGTCCGAGCCGCTCATCCGGCAAGCCGGCAACGGCCACCTCGCCGATCGCCGGGTGCAGCGACAACACACTTTCGATCTCGCCTGGCGAGATGTTCTCGCCGCCGGAGATAATCATGTCATCAACTCGGCCGGTGACAAAGAGATCACCTGCTTCGTCCAGGTAGCCCGTATCGCCCGTCAAATACCAGCCGTCGCGCAATGCCCTGGTATCAGCGTCGGGGCGCCGCCAGTACCCCTCAAAGGCTTCGTCACCGCTCAGGTCGGCGACGACTTCCCCCTCCTCACCGACCCCGGCGAGTACATCCGCTGTTTCGGCGCCGAGCCGGATCACGCGTATGCGCTGATTGATGCCGGCCTTGCCGGCCGAACCCGGTTTCTTGGCGGCGTGCTGATCAATCGTGAAAGTGTAAATCTCGGAAGAGCCGTAGTGATTGACAAAGAGCTCGGGTCGAAACGCTGCCTCGAGCCGCTTCAGCAGGCCCTCCGGCATTGCTGCGCCGGCGAAGCCGAGCTTTTTGACCGAATGCACCTTTTCGGGGCTGAAATCGGCGACAGCTAAGAGATCGTGATAGAGCGTCGGGACCAGGTCGAGGTTTGTTACCTGCTCGCGCGCGATCAGCCGCAGCGCTTCCTTTCCCTCGAACCGCGGTAGGCAGATAAAGACACCATCGACCAGCGCCATGGCCAGCAGCGATCGCACCCCCATCGTATGATAAAGCGGCATCGCTCCAAGGGTGCGCTCGCCGATCTGGTAGAGGTTCTGCGCGATATGCGCGAGCGCGGCGGCGCGCTCGGCGCGATGCCGGCGTGGCACACCTTTCGGCCGGCCAGTCGTCCCGGAGGTGTAGAACAGCAACGAAAAATCCTCCGGCCCGGCTTGGGGAATGTGCTGGCGTCCCACATCCGCGGAGGTTTCGAAATCGCAGGTGCCGCCCTCTGCACCCCCGACGGTAATTCGCGGTATTTGCTGCGCGGCCCGGGACCCACCGACGGCAGCATCGGAGACCCCCTCGAAGATTACGGCGCGAGCTTCGGCGTCGGTTAGGCAATAATCTAGCTCCTCGGCCTTCATCCGCCAGTTGAGCAGCGTGACGACGAACCCCGCGAGCTGACAGGCCCAATACACGCTGGCCATAGCCAACCGGTTCTGCAGGACCACCGCAAGATGGTCGCCTTTGCGCAAACCTTGCGCCGCGAGCCCGTCGACGACCCGGCAAACTTCCGAATACCATTCGGCATATGTGAGCCGGCGCTCGCCGTCGATGATGGCTAGCGCCCGGGGGCTTCGTTCGACTGTGGCAACAAAGCTGCGGCCGAGATCAAACATGGCTCTCTCTACGTGGGTCCGCTTGCTCGTCCCAGCAGCGTAATCACCTTAGCGGGGGTAACGGGCAACGCTAGATCAGAGGCACCGAGCGCGTCGGCGACGGCGTTGGCGAGGCACACGGGGGTGCTCATCGAATTGCCTTCACCGACCCCCTTTGCCCCGAGCGGGGTTACCGGCGATGGGGTTTCGCGATGTAGGATTAACGGCTCCGGAATTTCGCAGGCCGTCGGCATTGGGTAATCGGCCAACGTGGCCGAGAGGAAACCGCCATCCTCGCTATAGACGAAGGCCTCGTACAACGCAGCGCCGACCGCCTGGGCAAAGCCACCATGCACCTGGCCATCGAACAATGCCGGGTTCAGAATTCTGCCAGCATCGTGCATCGTCACGTATTTGTCGATGCGAACCGACCCGGTGTCGCGATCTACCTCGACGCCGCAAAAATCAAAGATGAAACCATAGGCGGCGGAGCTATTGATCTGATCGGCCTCGTTTGGCGCTTCGAGGCCGGACGGTGTCCAGAACACCGTTTCGCGCAGTGCTGCGGACCGGGGATCGGCGAGCGAGCCCGGTGCCCAATGGCCCGTTGCCGCCAAGCGGGGGAAACTCACGGTGTTCTGTGAATTGGCCACCGCAAAGACTCTTTCGTCAGCGAAACATACCTGCTCGGGGATAATGTCCAGTTGGGACGCGGCAATTCGGGCGAGCTTGTCACGTACTCGGACAGCAGCGAGATAGGCAGCACCAGCAACGGCCCCCGCGAACCGGCTCGAATAATTGCCCGCCGCGATCGACCACGCGTCTTTCGCGGTATCGATCTCGGCATCGACGTGAATTGCCGCTGCCGGCAGGCCGAATACGTCCGCGACGACCTGCGCGATGACGGTTCGGTGGCCTTGCCCTTGCGGGACCGAGTCGATCGCTACGCTAACCCCGCCCAGCGGATCGATCGTCACCGTCGCGGCGGCTTGTGCCCCACTCTTCGGCCCGGCGCGTCGGCGTTCCTCCGCGGTCAGCGCTGTCGTGATGTACCCCATGTTCGAGATCGATGGCTCGACGACTGCAGAATATCCGATGCCATAAAGACGACCCTCCTCGCGCGCCCGGTCACGCCGCGTACGCAATCCGGCGAGGTCGCCCTGTGCAACGGCGGCATCGACAGCGGCGAGATAGTCGCCGGAGTCCAGGATGGCACCCGCGGGACAGCGATAAGGAAAGCTGCCGGGGGGGACGAGGTTGCGCCGGATCACCTCCAGCGGGTCAAGACCCAGGATCATCGAGATGCGACGCATGAGCCGCTCGAGCGCAAAATAGACCTGCGGGCCGCCAAAGCCGCGGTTGAGGCCGCTCGGCGTCTTGTTGGTCAACACGACACGGTTACGAATTGCGACGTGCTGCACGCGGTAGGCTCCGGTCATATTGCCGTGCATGCGGTAGAGGGTTGCCGGCTCTGGTGCGCGCAGATAGGCGCCGCAATCCTCCAGCTGGTCCCAGTCGAGCGCCAGCACCTCCCCGGTCTCGCTGACCGCCGCGGAGAGCGTCGTGATCCGATTTGTTGCCGAACTCGCACCGACCATGTGTTCGAACCGGTCCTCGACCCACTTCACCGATTTCCCGGCCTTTCGCGAGGCGATCGCCATCAGGACGATATACGGGAACACCGCGTGCTTGGACCCAAAGCTCCCACCCGAGGCTGGCGGCGTTTTCAGCCGCAGCTTGCTCGAAGGGATTCCCAGCGCCAGCGCCATCACCGGGTGCATCGCGAAAGGGCCTTGAAAATTTGCCGTCGCCTCGTAAGCGCCTTCGGCGGGTAGATATTCCGCAAGCACGACGAAGCATTCGATGGGCATGCCACCGTTGCGGGGATATTCAGTCGTGATCGAGATCCGATGCGCTGCCGCGGCGAAGACAGCCTCCGGATCGCCGTAATGATAACCTCGGTCCATGATCGGCACAGCGGTGTGAGGATTGACGATCGCGGATAAGGGACGGTAAGCGACGTCGACGGCCTCGAGCGCATCCTCGGCCCGGTAACGATCGGTGGCGACTACAACCGCAACTGGCTCGCCAGCATAGCGCGTGCGATTTATCGCAAGGCACCAATACTCGATGGGTGACCTGATTGCTGCGGTAAAGGGACGAGTCCAACGTCGCGCATCTTCGCCCGTCAAGACGCACTCGATACCGGGCATCGCCATCGCGCGGGCGTAATCTATTGACAGGATCTCCGCATGCGCGTGAGGCGCGCGCAAGATCGCGGCATGCAACGTCCCCTTGGGCGCTGGCATATCATCGCAAAAGCGCGCGCGCCCCTTCAAAAGGGCGATATCTTCAATCCGGTGGAAGGGTCGCCCAATTTGCTTGCCCGTATGTCCCGTCATCGCCAGCACAATCAGCCATAAAGGAGTAGCGAAAAGAAAGGAAGGAGGGGGAATTTTCCGGCTCGAGCGTCATATCCGATTTTTATTTCCAACAGCCAAATCGCCCGTTACGGAATTTCCCTGTTCAGCTCTGAAGGTTCCCTGATCAGCCAATCTAATTCCTTGTAAGGGCACAAAAATTTCCCTGTTCAAACGCGTAGGGAATTGCTTCTTAAGCCTATGATTCGCCCGTGGTTTGTCCCTCACAAGTAACGGCTGGTTGCTCCGATCGAGTAAATTTCCCTGTATTTTCCCAGAAACCTCGGGGCCCCAGAGACCGGTTCGCTCACGACTGCCTGCTCAGCCACTCAACCGCAAATGGGCGCTCAAATTGCAGCGAGGGCCCAGATTTTCCGGCATCTTCCCCTTAACCGCTTAACTCCTGCTGGGTCGGAGCAGGGAGATGAACTTCGCCGCCGCTTCAATGTCGCCTGCCAAGGCGCGGCGGCGCTCGGCCTGTTCGGGGTCTTCGCCCCAGCCCTCGATCTGGAAGCTCTCGTCAAGCTGCGAGGCGGCGAAGGCTTGCGGCGCATCGACATGCCCCTCGAGCAGCGCCAACGCGATGATCAACGAGCCGCAGGCTGCCGTCGCCAAGTGCAGCGCGGTAAGCGCGAAGGTTTCTTGCTCGGCCACTGCGGAGGAAAAGGCGCGAAGCGCCGCAGTCGCCTGGCTCTTCGGGATCACCCCGCTGGTAACCGCCAGCGGCGCGTCATAGCGCAGTACTGCCCAGTCGATCAGCGGTCCCCAGACCGCCTGCTGACGCGCGGCGAGTGTCGGCGGGTGCGTCGCCCGATAGCAGACGAGATCGGTTGCCGCATAACTGGCGACTTGCCGGACGATCTCATCGCGCTGCGTCGCGATCCGATCGACAGCCGTCGTGGCGAGGCGGGTCAGCGGCATCGTCGCCGGGCGAACCTCCGCGTGCTGGGCATTCCACTCTTCGGCGATCGCCGCAGCCAGCATTGCACTCGGCACGATCAAATCTCGCTTGCCCGGCGTCTTGATCGGCTTGCCGTCGAGAGCGATGCCGTGGCCACCTGCTCTCTCCACCGGCTCTGCCTTCTGGTAGAGCCGTTTCATATCGCCAGATCCAGTTCGGCGAAAGGATCCGGCGCGTCGTTCGAAAAGCCGAAGAATTCCCAGGTCAGCCGCATATGCGGCGGAAGCGGCGCGGTCACTTCCAATCGTCCGCCTTGGGGGTGGGGAAGCGAAAGGCTGCGCGCATGCAAGTGAAGCCGGCACGACTCTGGGACGCCGGCCAGATGGGCAGCCGTCTCGCCGTATTTTGTGTCGCCAAGGATCGGTGTGCCGATTGCGGCGCAATGCGCGCGCAACTGGTGCGTACGCCCGGTGACCGGCATCAGGGCGAGCCAGCTGGCCTGCGCGCCGGCATTGTCGATTACCCGGTAGTAAGTGACGGCGCGCCGGCCCTGCTCAGCATCGGGACGCACACGCTCGCCGCCGCGCGCCGGCATCTTCGCGAGGGGCAGGTCGATGCGGCCTTGCAGCAATTTCGGCAGGCCGACCGTGACAGCCCAGTAGGTCTTTCGCGTCGTCTTCTCGCGAAAGGCCTGCGTCAGAACAGCCGCCGCCGATGCGGTGCGCGCAATGACAAGGATGCCGCTCGTCTCCTTGTCCAGCCGGTGGACCAAGCGCGGGCGCTCAGGATTTCCGAAACGCAACCCATCGAGCAGCCCATCGACATGGTGCTCTGTAGCCGTGCCGCCCTGAACCGCCAGCCCCGGAGGCTTGTCCAGGACGATGACCGCCTCGTCGCGATGCAGGATCGCGGCTTGAAGCATCGACTCATCGGACGGCCGCAGCGGAGGTTTTTCTGGCCGTTGCTCCAACGCCATTTCGTTCATTGCCGGGAGACGGATCGCCTGTCCCGGTCCCACCCGGTCGCCGGACCGCGCCTTCTTGCCGTCCACGCGAACCCTCCCGGTGCGCAGAAGCTTTTCCAGCTGGCCATGCCCGAGACCGGGATAATGGCGCTTGAACCAGCGATCGAGGCGGAGCGAGCCGTCCCGGTCGTCCACCGTTACGGTCTCCTCGGGCTCAGTCATTGCGATGCGGCTGCCGTGCGCTGACGCAGCTTGTCCCAATGTTCGAGCCGCTTTCCAATCTCGCGCTCGAACCCACGCTCACCGGGCCGATAGAAGTTGCGCCGCGCCGCGCCGTCGGGAAAGTAATTCTGCCCGGAAAAGCCTTCCTCGGTTGCATGGTCGTAAACGTAACCCTTGCCGTAACCGAGTTTGCGCATCAGTCCGGTCGGCGCATTGAGGATGTGCATTGGCGGCATCAGCGAGCCCGTCTCACGCGCCATCTCGCGTGCTTCTCCGAACGCCCGATATGCGGCATTCGATTTCGGCGCGGTGGCGAGATAGATGACGCATTGCGCGATCGCCAGCTCGCCCTCGGGCGAGCCGAGGCGCTCGTAGGTGTCCCAAGCCGCGAGCGCCTGGACCACGGCCTGCGGGTCGGCGAGCCCGATATCTTCGACAGCCGCGCGGGTAAGCCGACGCAGGATGTAGATCGGGTCCTCGCCGCCGGCCAGCATGCGTGCTAGCCAATAGAGCGCCGCGTCGGTGTCGGAGCCGCGCAGCGATTTGTGAAGCGCGCTGATTAAGTTGTAATGACCCTCTTGGGCCTTGTCGTAGAGTGGCGCGCGCCGCTGCACGAGCCGGGCGAGCTCGTCCGACCCCAGCGGCTCGCCGTCCCGCACTTGCGCGATTTCTTCCGAGAGATTGAGCAGAAAGCGGCCATCGCCGTCAGCCATCGCACGCAATGCCGTGCGCGCTTCGTCGGTCAACGGCAGGCGGCGGCCCAGATGGTCTTCGGCCCGCCGCAGGATTATCTCCAAGTCATCGTCGTCGAGCCGGCGCAGGACAAAGACCTGGGCGCGCGACAGCAGCGCCCCGATCAGCTCGAAGGACGGGTTTTCCGTCGTGGCCCCGACGAGGATCACCGTGCCGTCTTCGACAACCGGCAGAAAGGCGTCCTGCTGAGCGCGGTTGAAGCGATGGATCTCATCGACAAAAAGCAGCGTGCCTTGGCCCATCTCGCGGCGCTTTTTCGCCGCATCGAAGACTTTGCGCAGATCGGCAACACCGGAAAAGACCGCGGACAACGGCTCGAAGACCAGATCGGTCCCTTGCGCCAAAAGCCGGGCGACCGTGGTCTTGCCACAGCCGGGCGGGCCCCAGAGGATCATCGATGACAGCTTACGGTTCGCCACCATTCGGCCGATCGGACCATCGGGGCCGAGAAGATGGTCTTGACCGACGACTCCGGCGAGGCTGCGCGGGCGCAGCCGGTCGGCCAACGGGTGCGGCGCTTCGTTTTCGAAAAGCGTCCGAGCCATTATCGAACCTGGTCGGCCAGCCGCGAAAGGTGGTGGGCAGTGTCGCCGAAGGTGTGCTCGATGACCATGCAGCGGCGGAAATAATGCCCGATCGCATATTCCTCGGTCATCCCGATCCCGCCATGCAGTTGGACCGCATTCTGCGACACGAACTTGCTGGCCTGGCCGACGCCAACCTTCGCCATCGCGATGTTGCGGGCGCGTTCGGTGGCATCGGGCTCGTCGACCATCATCGCCACGAGCATCGCCATGCTGCGCCCGCGCTCCAATTCCATCAGCATTTCCGTGGCGCGGTGTTGCAAGGCCTGGTTGTCACCAATCGGGCGGCCGAATTGCTGGCGGGTCTTCAGATATTCGAGGGTCATCTCGTGCATCGCTTCCATCGCGCCGACCGCCTCGGCGGCGGTGGCGGCAATGCCGGCTTCGACGATCCGCTCGATGACCGGAAATGCTGCGCCGATTTCGCCCAACACGTCTTCTTCGCGGACCTTGACATCGCTCAATGAGAGTTCCGCCGCGCGCGTGCCGTCGCGCATCGGATAGGAACGCCGCGCGAGGCCGTTCGCTGCCGCATCCACGAAAAACAATGTAATCCCGTCCGGATCGTCCCGTTCGCCGGAGGTGCGCGCGCTGACCACGAGGCGTTGCGCACTGTCGCCGTGCAGAACCACGGTCTTCGCGCCGTCGAGCACCCAGCCGGAGCCCTTGCGCTTGGCGGTCGTCATCACGTCGCTCAGATCGTAGCGCGCCTGCCGCTCGCCATGAGCAAAGGCAAGGATCAGGTCGCCTTTGGCAACTCGCGGCAGCAACGCAGTCTTCTGTGCGTCGCTGCCGGCGAGCCGCAATGCGGTCCCGCCCAGCACGACCGTCGCCAAATAGGGCTCCAGGGCGAGAACGCGCCCAAACGCCTCCATCACCAGCATCACCTCGATCGGCCCGCCGCCAAACCCGCCATGATCCTCTGCAAAAGGCAGGCCGAGCAGTCCGAGCTCGGCATATTGGGCCCACAGCGCCCGGCTCCAACCCTCCGGCTCGGCGAGATAGCCACGGCGCTTGTCAAAGCCGTAATGATCGGCGAGCAGGCGCTCGACACTGTCGCGCAACATCCGCTGTTCTTCGCTCAGCTCGAAATCCATCGCGTCCGCCTATCCCAAATCGTCATCACCGGGCTTGACCCGGTGATCCACGCCTCCCGGTGACACGACAGTGTCCGGCACGTGAATGGCCGGATCAAGTCCGGCCATGAGGGTTGGAGGCTAGAGCCCGAGCACAGCTTTGCTCAGTATGTTTTTCTGGATCTCGTTGGTCCCGCCATAGATCGAAGCGGCACGCAGAAAGAGATAGCTGCGCGTCGCTTCGGTCGCCCATTCGGGCCCGAGTTCCGGCTCGTTGCTGAGCGCCGCCAGTTCCTGCGCCCAGTCGGGCATCGACAGCGGCCCGCCAACATCCATTGCGAGCTCAGTCGTCGCCTGCAGCAATTCGGTGCCCCTGACTTTGAGCACCGACGACAACGGGTCGGGCTTGCCGTCATGGCTCCTGTCATGCGCCGAGACTACGCGCATCTGCGTGATCTCGAGCGCCTTAATGTCGGTCTCGAGCTGGGCGATGCGGTGGCGGAATGCCGGGTCCTCGATCAGCGGCCTGCCATTGGCGCGCATGTCGCGCGCGGACTCGCGGGCGAATTTGACCCGTTCCTTCGATTTGCCGAGCCGCGCGATGCCGGTGCGCTCGTGCCCGAGCAGAAACTTCGCGACGTCCCAGCCGCGGTTCTCCTCGCCGACGCGCAACGACACCGGCACCCGCACATGGTCGAAGAACACCTCGTTCAGATGATGGCTGCCGTCGATCGAGATGATCGGGCGCACCGTGATGCCCGACGTCTTCATGTCGATCAGAAGAAACGAGATCCCCTGCTGGCGCTTTGGCGCCTGCGGGTCGGTGCGCACCAGGCAAAAGCACCAATCGGCGTGGTGTGCGGTCGAGGTCCAGATCTTCTGACCATTGACAATATAATGATCGCCGTCAAGCTTGGCCGCGGTTTTCAGTGAAGCGAGGTCCGAACCCGCACCTGGCTCGGAGAAGCCCTGACACCACCAATCATCGATATTGGCGGCGCGCGGCAGAAAACGCTGCTTCTGCTCCTCGGCGCCGAACTGGATCAGCACCGGGCCGATCATCGTGATGTTGAACGATGACACCTCGGGCGCCGGCGCCAGCTGGTTCTCTTCGAGAAAAATCATGCGCTGCACCGGCGTCCATCCAGGGCCGCCGTATTCCTTGGGCCAGCTGTAGGCCGCCCAGCCATGCCGGTTCAGGATGCGCTGCCAGGTGACAGTGTCCTCTTTGCTCGGCGCATGTCCCAGCCGCATCCGCTCGCGGATGTTTTGCGGCAGGTTGGCGGCAAAGAACTCCCGCAGCTCATCGCGAAACGCCAGCTCATCGGCGGTAAAGCGCAGATCCATTGCCCGGTTCCTCCTCGTAAACCCGACCGCACCAGTCTTACCATGGCCTTCCGGCGGGATCATACAGCGCCTCGCGTTCCGACTATGCGTGCTTTGCCCGCGCCGTCGGATTCTTTTACAGCGTTTGCCGACAAGATGTTTGCTGAGCAGCTTGTTTCGTTGGTCGCAAGGTTTGGCGCTCTGTCGGAAATTTTACACGGTCAAACCCGCTCGCGCTTAACCTTATGATTTCACTATTTGGCACGATCTTTGCCCGGGTCAATGCGGCAACAGCCTAGATAGGGAGAACCGCAAATGCGCCGTCGATTCTTAACCTCCCTCGTTGTGTTCTGCGCTTCCGCGCTGGGCGCGGGCGTTTCGTACGCCGCCCCGATCATCTATAGCTTCGAGGCCCCGGTCTTCACGCTGGGCCAGACGACGCCACTTCTCAACAAACCACCCGATGCCGCCGGACCCGCTACATTCCTGACCTCGTTTACCGACGCGGTCGATGCCAACGGCTATGTGATCAGCAACGTGCACAACAACAACCTGATGGTGGGTCAGACCCTTTTTGAACTCACCGCGACCAGCGCTTTGACGCTGACTTTCAACACGCCCGTTACGCAGCTCTCAGTCGATTTCGCTATAAATACCGGCTTTGCTGCCCCCGGCTCTTTGCGACTGGTGACGCCCTCGGGCACCGTGAACCAGGTCGGCTCGAATGTCGGCGGTGGTTTTCCGGGCGGTACCCTGAATTTCACTACCGCCACCCCGTTCACCACAGCGACATTAGAGGG